>NZ_JBFPFM010000025.1:0-49962 GCF_047977705.1 Curtobacterium sp. LFS084 | reverse complement strand
TAGCGCGCCCGCGCGGGCCGCCCCTGCGCGGACGCGGGGCGCCGGCGTTCTCACGCGTTCAGCGACACGTCACGGGCGCGCGGAGCCGTGAACTGTCGCACAGCGCGAAACGGCGCGGACCGCCCGCGCCCCGCGCGCCGGACGAGCGGAGGCACGGGGCGACGTCCGTGGCGGACGCGCACCGTGCCTCCAGGCCGGCCGCTCGTACGGAGCAGCAGGCTGCGACTAGGAGCCCGCTGGTTCCTTCGACCCCGCACCGGACGACGGCACGTCGCCCGAGATGATCGGGATCTCGCTGGTCGAGAAGTCCTTCGCCCAGTCGGACTGCGCCAGGTCGGACTCCGGGTCGTTGTAGTCCTTGATGACGTCCGCGATCTCGTCCTCGTGCGCCACCGTCGGTCCGGACCCCATGAGCGGCGTCGCGGCGGTCTCCTTCGTGAAGTACACGGCGACGAGCCCGATGAGGGCGGCGGCCATCAGGTAGAAGGCCGGGATGTCCTCGGCCCAGCCGTAGCCGGCGTCCTTCGCGGCGTTGATGAGCGCGGCGGTCGCGAGCGGGGTCGTCCCACCGAAGAGCGACACCGACACGTTGAACGCGATGGCGAGGGCGCCGTAGCGGATGATCGTCGGGAAGAGCGCGGGGAGCGTCGAGGGCATCGTGGACGTGAAGGTCACGAGCACGAGACCGAGGATGAGCAGCCCGAAGAACACGCCGACCCCGGTGCCGCTCTGGACGAGCTTGAGCGACGGCCACGACAGCAGCAGGAAGCCGATGCAGCCGGTCGCGAGGACCGGGCGCCGGCCGAACCTGTCGGACAGCCGGCCGCCGAACGTGATGACGACCATCATGAGGATCATCACGATGACGATCAGGATGAGCCCGAAGGTCGCGTTCTGCCCGAGGTTCTGCTCGAGGTACGTCGGCATGTACGACAGGAGCATGTAGTCCGTCACGTTGAAGACCAGGACGAGACCGATGCAGATGATGAGCCCGCGCCAGTTCTCCGCGAAGAGCTTGAGGAACGGCGTCTTCTGCGACTCGCGCTCGGCGGCCTGCTCCTGCTGCTTCTGGAAGGCCGGGGTCTCCTCGAGCTTGAGGCGGAGGTAGAGCCCGATGAGGCCGAGCGGACCGGCGACGATGAACGGGATGCGCCAGCCCCAGCTGAGGAGGGCGTCCTCGGAGAGACCGAACTGCAGGCCGGTGACGATCGACGCGCCGAGCACGTAGCCCGCGAGCGTGCCGAACTCGAGCCACGAGCCCATGAAGCCGCGGCGCTTGTCCGGCGAGTACTCGGCGATGAAGGTCGCGGCGCCGCCGTACTCACCACCGGTCGAGAAGCCCTGCACGAACCGCGCGACGAGCAGCAGGACCGGGGCCCAGAACCCGATGGTCTGGTACGAGGGGATGAGGCCGATCATGAGCGTGCCGGCGGCCATCAGGATCATCGTCAGCGCGAGGACCTTCTGGCGGCCGATCTTGTCGCCGATCGGGCCGAAGACGGCACCACCGATCGGGCGCACGATGAACGCCGCGGCGAAGAAGCCGAAGGTCGCGACGATGTTCGCGGCCGGGTCGCCCTTCGGCAGGAAGACCTGCGAGATGGTCACCGTGAGGTACGCGAAGATGCCGAAGTCGAACCACTCCATCGCGTTGCCGAGGGCTGCTGCGGCGACGGCGCGCTTGAGGAGCGACTCCTCGACGACGGTGACGTCGTCCTTCGTCAGCTTGCGGCGGGCCCGCTTCACGGCGCCCTTCGTCCGGAGCGGCCGATCGCCGTTCGCGGGGCTGGTCTGGTTCGGTGACAAATCGTTCCTCCGGTAGTGCTGCGTCTTGCCTTCGGGCGCCCGGCGAACGGCGACGATGCAGTCCTCGCGAACCCCGCGCCCGCCGGACAAACTCCGACAGCCTAGCAAACACCCGGCGTGTCCGTCAGGACCGTGTGGTACCGACCGTCAGCGATGACGGTGCGAGCCGCTACCATCGGGAGTACCGCGCCGCACGTGCGTGGACATTCAGGCACCTCACCACGGACTCGGTGCCGCACACAGCGGTCGCAGCACCGCGCCGAACGGAAGGCCCGCCATGTCGAAGCCCATGCCCGAGAAGCCCACGGTGGACGGACTCGAAGACGTCTGGGGCCCGGTCTGGGAGCAGGACGGCACCTACCGGTTCGACCGCGACGCCGCCGGCGACCGCAGCAACGTCTACTCGATCGACACCCCGCCGCCCACCGCCTCGGGTTCGCTGCACATCGGGCACGTGTTCTCGTACACGCACACCGACCTCAAGGCCCGGTACGAGCGCATGCGCGGCAAGCACGTCTTCTACCCGATGGGCTGGGACGACAACGGCCTGCCGACCGAGCGCCGCGTGCAGAACTACTACGGCGTCCGCTGCGACCCGCAGCTCCCCTACGACGCCACCTTCGTGCCGCCGTTCGAGGGCGGGGACGGCAAATCGTCGAAGGCCGCCGACCAGATCCCGGTGTCGCGCCGCAACTTCATCGAGCTGTGCGAGCGCCTGACCGTGCAGGACGAGCAGCAGTTCGAGCACCTCTTCCGCACGCTCGGCCTGTCGGTCGACTGGACCCAGTCGTACCGGACGATCGACGACACCTCGCGGGCGAGCGCACAGCGCGCGTTCCTCCGGAACCTCGAGCGCGGCGAGGCCTACCAGGCCGACGCCCCGACGCTCTGGGACGTGACGTTCCGCACGGCCGTGGCCCAGGCCGAGCTCGAGGACAAGGAGATGCCCGGCGCGTACCACGGCATCGCCTTCCACCGCACCGACGGCGGCGACGACGTCGTCATCCAGACCACCCGGCCCGAGCTCCTCCCCGCGTGCGTCGCCCTCGTCGCGCACCCGGACGACGAGCGCTTCCAGGACCTCTTCGGCACCACGGTCCGCTCCCCCCTGTTCGACGTCGAGGTCCCGGTGCTCGCGCACCACCTCGCGCAGCAGGACAAGGGCGCCGGCATCGCGATGGTCTGCACGTTCGGCGACACCACCGACGTCGTCTGGTGGCGCGAACTGCAGCTGCCGAACCGCGCGATCATCGGCTTCGACGGCCGCGTGCGCTCCGACGAGCCGGCCTGGATCGAGTCCGAGGGCGGCAAGGCCCTCTACGCCGAGATGGCCGGCAAGACCGTGTTCTCGGCGAAGAAGGTCGTCGTGGACGCCCTCACCGCGTCCGGTGACCTGATCGGCGACGTGAAGACGATCACCCACCCGGTGAAGTTCTTCGAGAAGGGCGACAAGCCGCTCGAGATCGTCTCGACACGGCAGTGGTACATCGTGAACGGCGCCCGCGACGAGGAGCTCAAGGCGACGCTCCGGCGCCGCGGCGACGAGATCGCGTTCCACCCGGACTTCATGCGCGTCCGGTACGACAACTGGGTCGGCGGCCTGTCCGGCGACTGGCTCATCTCGCGCCAGCGGTTCTTCGGCGTGCCGCTGCCGGTCTGGTACCCGCTCGACGGTGACGGCAACCCGGTCTTCGACCGGCCGATCGTCCCGACCGAGGCCCAGCTCCCCGTCGACCCGGCGTCCGAGCCGGCCCCGGGCTACACCGAGGACCAGCGCGGCGTCGCCGGCGGGTTCCAGGGCGAGCTCGACGTGATGGACACCTGGGCCACCTCGTCGCTCACCCCGCAGCTCGCGGGCAAGTGGGAGACCGACCCGGCGCTGTACGACCTCGTGTACCCGTACGACGTCCGCCCGCAGGCGCAGGACATCATCCGCACGTGGCTCTTCACGACGGTGCTCCGCAGCCAGCTCGAAGCGGACACCGTGCCGTGGAAGCACGCGTCGATCTCCGGCTTCATCGTGGACCCCGACCGCAAGAAGATGTCGAAGTCCAAGGGCAACGTCGTCACGCCGCTGTCGATCCTCGAGCAGCACGGTGCCGACGCGGTCCGCTACTGGGCGGCCTCGTCGAAGCTCGGCACCGACGCGGCGTTCGACCCGCAGAACCCGAAGCAGATCAAGGTCGGCCGCCGTCTGGCGATCAAGGTCCTGAACGCCGCGAAGTTCGTCTACGGCTTCCCGCTGCCCGAGGGCGCCACGAGCGTCACGGAGCCGCTCGACGTCGACGTGCTCGCCGAGCTCGGGTCGGTCATCGACCAGGCCACCACGGCGTTCGACGCCTTCGACCACGCCCGTGCCCTCGAGGTGATCGAGCGCTTCTTCTGGACCTTCTGCGACGACTACCTCGAGCTCGTCAAGGAGCGGGCGTACGGCACCGCGTCCGACGCGACGCACGAGACGCAGGCGAGCGCGGTCCTCGCGCTCCGCGCCGCCATCGACGCGCTGCTGCGCCTGCTCGCACCGTTCCTCCCGTTCGCGACGGAGGAGGTGTGGGCCTGGACCCACGAGACCAGCGTGCACCGCGCCTCCTGGCCGACCGTGGCCGAGCTGCCCACGCAGGCCGAGCCGACCGGGCTCCTCGGAGCGGTGGGGCAGGCACTCATCGGCATCCGCGGCGCGAAGACCGCGGCGAAGGCCTCGCAGAAGACGCCCGTGACGCGCGCCGTCGTGCAGGCCCCGGCCGAGACCCGGGCGCTGATCGAGCGCGCGGCGGTCGACCTGGCGGCCGTCGGACGCGTCGAGAACCTGTCGTTCGAGGACGGCGCGGAGCTCGCGGTCACCGAGATCGAGCTGGCGGAGCAGCAGGCGTAACGTCGGCACACCGGCCGGGTCGCGTCACCGACGCGGCCCGGCACACGGACTGGAGGCACGGATGCAGTTGGGCAGACGCTGGAACGTGGGTGCCGAGGCACCCGGGCAACTCCCCGAGGCGATGGTCGTCGCCGTGCGGGGCGTCGAGGCCGAGCTCGTGGACGAGTCCGTCGACACGGCGGGGTGGGGCTGGACCCTGACGTTCCTCGAGGGCAAGCCGATGGTCGCACTCGACGACGGCACCTCGATCCACCTCGACGACGCCGGGCGTGCCCAGGTGACGAACCCGGACGACGCCGCCGAAGAGGACTGAGCGCGCGCCCGCGCATCGCTTGGTGAGCAGAAATGGTCGGGTCCCGCTGGGGAACCCGACCATTTCTGCTCACGATGCGAGCACGCACGCTCCTTCGCGAGCCAGCTCAGCAGGATCTCGTTGCAGGCCGTGCGGAGCGCCCTCGATCTCGACGTACTCGGCGTGCGGCAGGACGCAACGGTCGTTCTCCGCCGATGTGGCCTACAGTAGAGAACGGTCGTTCCCGGCGCGGGTCGAGAACGGTGAACACGCAGCGAACGAGGTCCGCCCATGGCAGCCAGCACCCTCCCGACCGTCGACCCCGACGTCCGGGCACACATCGTCGACGTCGCCGACCAGCTCTTCTACGCCCGCGGCATCCAGGCCGTCGGCATGGACGAGATCCGCACCGGTGCCGGGGTGTCGCTGAAGAAGCTCTACGCCGCGTTCCCCGGCAAGGAGCAGCTGATCGCGGCGGTCCTCGCCGGACGCCACGACATCTGGGAACACGGGGTCCACGGTGCGGTCGACAGCGCCGCCACCGCGCGGGACAAGCTGCTCGCGGTCTACGACTTCCTCGAGTCGTGGTTCGGCGACGACGCCTTCCGCGGCTGCGGCTTCATCAACGCCTTCGGGGAACTCGGGGCCACCTCCCCCGCCGTCGCCGAGATCGCGCGCGCACACAAGGACTCGTTCCAGCGCTTCGTCCAGGACCTCGCGGCGTCGGTCGTCGCGGATCCCACCACTGCCGAGGAACTCGCCGCGCAGCTCGCCCTCCTCGCCGAGGGTGCGCAGACCACGGCCGCCATCGCCGGGTCGTCGACGCCCGCGCGGCACGCGCGGCGGGCGGCCGAGACGCTGATCGACGCAGCGACGCGCTGAGCGCGAGCCCTGCAGTTCCGGGCCAGGCCCTTCCGGGCGTACCGGGTCGAATCGCGCGTACCTGATCGATAATTTCGACCAGGTACGCCCGTTCCCGCTTTCCAGTCCAGTCGCTGTGGGAAGGAACGCACCCAGCGGCCCGACGGGAGGCGCGGGTCGGGCCCGCACCGCGCCTCCCGTCCCACAGCGACCAGGGTCCGTAGGGTGGAGCGATGGCAACCCCGTTCGATGGACCGAGCACGCTTCCCTACTCCCTCCCGCCGTTCCGTGAGGTACGGCTCGAGCACCACCGCCCCGCGTTCGACGCCGGCATGGCCGAGCAGCGCACCGAGGTCGAGGCCATCGCCTCCTCCCCCGACGAGCCGACGTTCGAGAACACCCTCGTGGCGCTCGAGCGCACCGGGCAGCTGCTCGCCCGCGTCAGCCACGTGTTCTTCACCCTGTCGTCGGCGGACTCGACGCCGGAGCTGCACGACCTCGAGGCTGAGGTCTCCCCGCTCCTCGCCGCGCACCGTGACGCGATCACGCTCGACAGCCGCCTGTACGCACGGGTCGCAGCGGTCCGTGCCGCACTCGCCGACCGGACGGACCTCACCGACGAGGACCGTCGACTGGTCGAGCGGACGTACACCGAGATGACCCTGGCCGGCGCCGGGCTGGACGACGCAGGCAAGGAACGCCTCACCGCGATCAACCAGGAGCTCTCGACGCTCACCACGACCTTCGAGCGGAACCTGCTCGAGGACACCAACGACCTCGCCGTGCACGTGTCCGACGAGGCGGAACTGTCCGGCCTCGACGACGGCGCGAAGTCCGCCGCCGCCGCAGACGCAGCGGACCGTGGGCTCGACGGCTGGCTCATCACGCTGCCGCTCTACACGGGGCACCCGTGGCTGGCGTCCCTGACAGACCGCGGCCTGCGCGCGCGGATCATGGAGGCCTCGCTCGTTCGTGGCCGTCGAGGCAACGAACACGACAACCGCGACGTCCTCCTGCGCATCGTCCGGCTCCGGGCCGAGCGGGCCGAGCTCCTCGGCTTCCCGAACCACGCCGCGGTCGTCACCGCCGACGAGACCGCCGGCACGCCCGAGGCGGTCGACGGACTGCTGTCGTCCCTCGTCGGCGCGGCTGCGCGCAACGCGGACGACGAACGAGCGGTCCGCGCCCGGGTGCTCGGGCACGAGGTCGAGTCGTGGGACTGGGCGTACGCGACCGAGCTCCTGCGCGGCGAGCAGTTCGCGGCGGACAGCTCGGCGCTCCGCCCGTACTTCGAGGCCGACCGGGTCCTGCACGACGGCGTCTTCCACGCGGCCGGCGAGCTGTACGGCCTCACCTTCACCGAACGTCCCGACCTGCACGGGTACAACGACGAGGTCCGGGTGTTCGAGGTGCGCGGGTCCGACGGCGAGGAGGTCGGCCTCTACCTGCTCGACCTGTACACGCGGGACGGCAAGCGCGGCGGAGCGTGGATGAACCCGGTCGTCGAGCAGTCCGCGCTGCTCGGCACGCTGCCCGTCGTCGTGAACAACCTCAACGTCGCGAAGCCCGCGGCCGGGTCGCCGACACTCCTGATCCAGGACGAGGTCGAGACGCTCTTCCACGAGTTCGGGCACGCGCTGCACGGCCTCATCGCCCGCACGACCTACCCGCGCTTCTCCGGCACCAACGTCGAGCGGGACTTCGTCGAGTTCCCGTCGCAGGTGAACGAGATGTGGATGTCGTGGCCGTCCGTCCTGGCGAACTACGCCAAGCACCACGAGACCGGGGCACCCCTGCCGCCGGAGCTCGTCCTCGGGCTGAGCGACTCCGCCGGGTTCAACGAGGGGTTCGCGACGACCGAGTACCTCGCGGCGGCGCTGCTCGACCAGGCGTGGCACCGGCTCTCGGCAGCCTCAGCCGCTGCGGTGACCTCGGTCGAGGACTTCGAGCGCCAGGCCCTCTCGGACGCGGGCATCGCCGTCGAGGCCGTGCCGCCGCGGTACTCGTCGACGTACTTCGCGCACACGTTCGCGGGCGGGTACGACGCCGGGTACTACGGGTACATCTGGTCCGAGGTGCTCGACGCCGACACGGTCGAGTGGTTCCGCGAGAACGGCGGGCTGGACCGTGCAGCCGGTCGACGCTTCGCGGAACGGCTGCTCGGCGTCGGCGGGGCGAAGGACCCGCTCGAGGCGTACCGGGACTTCCGCGGGCGTGACGCCGAGGTCGGGCCACTGCTGCGGCGCCGCGGGCTCGAGTAGGCGACCGGGCGGTTCCGGGCGTACCGCGTCGAATCGGGCGTACCTGGTCGGAACTTCCGTCCAGGTACGCCCGATCTCACCTTCCATCGCAGCCGTCATGGGAAGAACCAGACGTCGATCCGCGGGGCGCGGCGACCGCCCGCCGCCCGCCCACGACGAAGCCCCGCACCGATCCGGTGCGGGGCTTCGTCGCGAGCTGCGGGCTGCGGGCTACGCGGACTTCTCGACGCGCTTCGCCCGGGGCCGCGGCACGATTGTCGGCGCAGCGTTCTCGAGCACCGACTCGCGGGTGATCACGACCCGTGCGACGTCGTCGTCGGACGGCACGTCGAACATCACCGGGCCGAGCACCTCTTCGAGGATCGCCCGGAGCCCACGAGCACCCGTCTGCCGCAGTACCGCGAGGTCGGCGATCGCCTCGAGCGCACCACGGTCGAACTCGAGCTCGACGCCGTCGATCTGGAACATCCGCTGGTACTGCTTCACGAGCGCGTTCTTCGGCTCGGTGAGGATCTGCATCAGCGCGGACTGGTCGAGCTGCGACACCGTGGTCACGACGGGGAGACGCCCGATGAACTCCGGGATGAGCCCGAACTTGTGCAGGTCTTCCGGCAGGACGTCGGCGTAGAGGTCCTGCTGGTCGAGCGGGCTGTGCAAGGGCGCACCGAAGCCGATCCCCCGCTTGCCCACGCGCGACGACACGATGTCCTCGAGCCCGGCGAACGCCCCCGCCACGATGAACAGCACGTTCGTCGTGTCGATCTGGATGAACTCCTGGTGCGGGTGCTTCCGACCGCCCTGCGGCGGGACCGAGGCGACCGTGCCCTCGAGGATCTTGAGCAGCGCCTGCTGCACGCCTTCACCGGAGACGTCGCGCGTGATCGAGGGGTTCTCGGCCTTCCGCGCGATCTTGTCGACCTCGTCGATGTAGATGATGCCGGTCTCGGCACGCTTCACGTCGTAGTCGGCTGCCTGGATGAGCTTCAGCAGGATGTTCTCAACGTCCTCGCCGACGTACCCGGCCTCGGTCAGGGCGGTGGCGTCCGCGACCGCGAAGGGGACGTTGAGCCGCTTCGCCAGGGTCTGCGCGAGGTAGGTCTTGCCGCAGCCGGTCGGCCCGATCAGCAGGATGTTCGACTTCGCGATCTCGATGTCGTCGCGGTCTTCCGCTGCGGTGATCTGCCCCTGCGCGCGGATGCGCTTGTAGTGGTTGTAGACGGCCACGGCCAGGGAACGCTTCGCCGGGTCCTGCCCGATGACGTACTCCTGCAGGAAGTCGAAGATCTCGCGCGGCTTGGGGAGCTCGAAGTCACCGCTGGCGGTGTCCTCGCCGGCTTCGGCCAGTCGCTCCTCGATGATCTCGTTGCACAGCTCGACGCACTCGTCGCAGATGTACACGCCGGGACCGGCGATCAGCTGCTGGACCTGCTTCTGGCTCTTGCCGCAGAAGGAGCACTTGAGCAGGTCAGCGCTCTCTCCGATGCGTGCCATGTCGGTGCCCTCCCTGGTTGACCGATGCAGGTCGACGACCTGCCCGACTCGTACCGAGCCTAATCGCAACCGGTGACACCGACGGCGACGCCAGGCCGGTTTCCTCCGGCGCGTTCGCCCAGGGCGTTCGATCCTGCTAGCGTGTCCACGACTTCTCTACAAGTTGTAGAACCCGCAGTCCCGGAAGGAACCCCATGTCCAAGCGCCTCGCCGTCGTCGGCACCGCGACCCTCGGCGTCACCGCTGCGATCGTCCTCGGCACCGCGGGTGTCGCCAGCGCCCACGTCTCGGCGACGGCCACCTCGACCGCGGCGAACTCGTACACGACGACCACCTTCTCGCTCCCGCACGGCTGCGACGGCTCCCCCACGACGAAGATCACGTTCGAGGTGCCGAAGTCCATCATCGAGGTCACGCCCACCGTGAACCCGAACTGGACCATCACGAAGACGACGGCGCCGTACACGAGCGCGTCGGCCGCCGCGGACGACGAGTCGACCGAGGACGCCGGCGAACGCGTCACGAGCGTCACCTACACGGCGAAGACCCCGCTCCCCGCCGACGAGCGCGACACGTTCTCGCTGTCCTTCTCGCTGCCGGACGGCAAGGCCGGCGACCTCGTCGAGTTCCCCGCGGTGCAGACCTGCGAGAAGGGCTCGGTCGACTGGGACCAGGAGCAGAAGGCCGGCCAGGCCGAGCCGGAGCACCCGGCGCCCTCGATCACCCTGACCGCGGCCACCGCCACGGACGACGACGGCGACCCCGTCGCGGCCACCCCGACGGCGGCGGCAGCGGCCTCGACCACCCCCGCCGACCCCGACCTCGTCGGTCGGTTCCTCGGCCTCGGCGGCCTCGTCCTCGGTGCGGTCGCCCTGGTCGTCGCCGTCGCGAACACCCGTCGCCGGAGCGCCTCAAAGTGACGGACGGCGACACGTCGACGAAGCGGGACACGTCGACGGCGCGGGACGCGTCGACGAGACGGTCACCGCGCCTCCGGCGGGTCTGGAGGCGCGGTGCCGGCATCGCCGCCACCCTCGCCGTCGTGGGCGGTGCGGTCCTCGGCCTCGCCGCCCCCGCCAGCGCGCACAACTACATGATCGCCTCGACCCCGAAGGTCGACGGCACCCTCACGGCGCTGCCGAAGGCCTTCGAGATCACGACGAACGACAAGCTGCTCGACATCGACGACACGAACTCCGGCTTCGCCTACCGGATCGTCGGTCCCGACGGGAAGTACTACGAGGACGGCTGCGTCGCCGTCGACGGCCCGTCGATGACCACGACGGCCGCGCTCGGCGCCTCGGGCGAGTACACCGTCGAGTGGCAGATCGTCTCCGCCGACGGCCACACCGTCTCCGACGAGTACCGGTTCCGGTGGGACGCCCCCGCCGGGTTCGAACCCGCGACGGGATCCGCGAAGCCGCCCGTCTGCGCCACCGCCGGCAGCACGGCGAGCACCCCCGCCGACACCACGGGCACGGCCTCCGGCAGCGCCGACTCCGCCGCGTCCGACGCGCTCTGGATCGGCGCCGGCGGCATCGTCCTCGTCGGCCTCGTCGTCGCGCTCCTGCTGCTCGTGCGTCGCCGACCCGCCCCCGCGGCCGACGACGACCCCGCCGAGGACTGACGCCGACCCACCGGACCCGCACCGCGCCTCCAGGACCCGCGACCCGGCCCGGCCCGGCGACGCACGAAGGCCCCGCACCGGACGGTGCGGGGCCTTCGTGGTGCGGTGCTACTTGACGAGCGCCGGCAGGTTCTTGCGGCTCGTGAGGACCTGGTCGATCAGGCCGTACTCGAGCGCCTCCTCGGCGGACATGATCTTGTCGCGCTCGATGTCGTTGTTGACCTCGGCCGCCGTCTTGTTCGAGTGCTTCGACAGGGTCTCCTCGAGCCAGGTGCGCATGCGGAGGATCTCCGCCGCCTGGATCTCGATGTCGGAGGCCTGGCCGCCACCCTGCTGGACCGCCGGCTGGTGGATGAGCACACGGGCGTTCGGGAGCGCCAGACGCTTGCCGGGGGTGCCGGCAGCGAGGAGCACCGACGCCGCCGATGCAGCCTGGCCGAGGCAGACCGTCTGGATCTGCGGACGGATGTACTGCATCGTGTCGTAGATCGCCGTCATCGCGGTGAACGAGCCACCGGGCGAGTTGATGTACATCACGATGTCGCGGTCCGGGTCCATCGACTCGAGCACGAGCAGCTGGGCCATGACGTCGTCGGCCGACGCGTCGTCGACCTGGACGCCGAGGAACACGATGCGGTCCTCGAACAGCTTCGCGTACGGGTCCTGCCGCTTGTAGCCGTAGGCCGTGCGCTCTTCGAAGCTCGGCAGGATGTACCGATCAGTGGGGGCCGGGACGTTCTGCGCGCCACCGAGCATGGGGAGATGCATTCTCGTTTCCTTTTCTTCGGTGGGTGGGATCAGGACTGGGCGTCGGGCTCGGCCGCGTCGGTCGGGGTCTCGCCGTCGCCGACGGTGCCACCGCCGCCGATGACCTCGGTCGACGATGCACGGAGGTGGTCGACGAAGCCGTACTCGAGGGCTTCCTGCGCCGTGAACCAGTTGTCGCGGTCGTTGTCCTTGAGGATCTGCTCGATCGACTTGCCGGTCTGCTCCGCCGTGAGCTCGGCCATCCGCTGCTTCATGTCGAGGATGACCTTCGCCTGCGTCTGGATGTCGGCGGCGGTGCCGCCGAACCCACCCGACGGCTGGTGCAGGAGCACGCGCGCGTTCGGGGTGATGTAGCGCTTGCCCGGGGTGCCCGACGAGAGCAGGAACTGCCCCATCGAGGCGGCCAGGCCGATGCCCACCGTGACGATGTCGTTCGGCACGAACTGCATCGTGTCGTAGATCGCCATGCCGGCGGTGATCGAACCACCGGGCGAGTTGATGTAGAGGTAGATGTCCTTCTCAGGGTCCTCGGCGGCGAGCATCAGCAGCTTGGCTGCGATCTCGTTCGAGTTGTCGTCGCGGACCTCGGAGCCGAGCCACACGATCCGGTCTCTCAGAAGGCGGTCAAAAACACTGGGGTTCAGTGTCGCTTCGGCCATGGAAAAGCTCCCGTTCAGTTGTCGCTTGTTGTCGAACTTATCGGGTGCAACGCACCACTTCTCGTCTGTTCGCTGTCGGCAATGCGGTGGTACCGAAATACGGGGGGGGGGGGGGGGGGGCCCCTGGGGCCCCCCCGCCTCCCGTCCGTCGTGCCGGTGGCGTCGAGATCGTTACTCGGCGTCCTCCGCAGGCGTCTGCGCGACCCCCGCCGTGAAGGCGGAGAGGTCGACGTCGTCACCGTTGGTGTCCTTGACGGTCACCTTCGAGAGCACGGTCGCGACGGCCTTCGAGCGGGCGACCTCGCCGACCATGCCCGGGATCTGCCCGTTCTGGTCGATGACCTTGATGAACTCGCCCGGCTCCATGCCGTACTGCGCGGCGGCCTGGATGAGGTACTGCGTGAGTTCCTCCTGGGAGACCTGGATCTCCTCCTTCTCGGCGATCGAGTCGAGGAGGATCTGCGAGCGGAAGGCCTTCTCGCTGGACTCGGAGACCTCCTTGCGGTGCTCGTCGTCCTCGAGGCGGTTCTCCTGCTCGAGGTGACGGTGCACCTCGTCCTCGATGAGCTGCTCCGAGATCGGGATGTTGACGTCCTCGATGAGCTTCTCGACGAGCTTGTCGCGAGCCGCGGCGCCCTGACCGAAGGTCTTGGACTTCGCGATCTGCTCCTTGAGGTCCGCCTTGAGCTCGTCGATCGTGTCGAACTGGCTGGCGATCTGGGCGAACTCGTCGTCGGCCTCGGGGAGCTCGCGCTCCTTGACGGCGGTGACGGTCACGGCGATCTGGGCGGTCTCGCCCTCGCGGTCGCCACCGACGAGCTTGGACTCGAAGGTGGTGGACTCGCCGGCGGTCAGGGACTCGAGCGCCTCGTCGATGCCCTCGAGCAGGTCGCCCGAGCCGATCTCGTAGGAGACGCCGGTGGCCGAGTCGACCTCGTCGTCACCGATCGTGGCGGTGAGGTCGATCTGGGCGAAGTCGCCGGTCGTGGCCGGGCGGTCGACGGTCACGAGGGTGCCGAAGCGGGTGCGCAGGTTCTGCAGCTCCTCTTCGATCTCGTCGTCGGAGACCTCGACCGCGTCGACGGTCAGCTCGTACTTGTCGTACTCCGGCAGGTCGAACTCGGGACGCACGTCCACCTCGAAGGTGAGGACGAGGTCGCCCGTGAAGTCCTTCACGTTCGGGAGCTCGGCGACGTCGGCCTCGGCGCGACCGAGGATGCGCAGCTCCTGCTCCTCCACCGCCTGGCGGTAGAAGTTGTCGATGGCGTCACCGACGGCGTGGTTCAGGACCTCGCCGCGGCCGACACGCTGGTCGACGATCGCCGGCGGGACCTTGCCCTTGCGGAAGCCGGGGATGTTGATCTGCTCGGCGATGTGCTTGTACGCGTGGTCGATGCTCGGCTTGAGATCTTCCGGCGTCACGTTCACGGTGAGCTTGACGCGGGTGTCGCTCACCTTGTCGACGGTGCTGGTGGCCAAGGGGAGTACTCCTGTTGGTTGACGTTCGTGTGGTCGGTGTTCTGGTGGACCTGGTCGGGGCGACAGGATTTGAACCTGCGACCTCCCGCTCCCAAAGCGGGCGCTCTACCAAGCTGAGCTACGCCCCGTTCGACTGGGCCAGGGGTGTCCGCTCACGCCGGCAGGCGCATGCGACGCCGATGAGTCTAGCGGTCCCCGGGTGCGCGGTTCCCGGAAGGCTCGGAGTCGTCTCCGGAGTCGTCGTGCGCGCGCCGGCGCAGGCCCGCCCGCCACCGGACGCCGACCACGACCTGGACGCCGAGCGCGGCGACCGCGAGCACGATGCCGGCGACGATGCGCCAGCCGTGCAGGACCGCGTGCGCGGGCTGGGTCTGCGGGTCCCCGAACAGCTCCGGGCGCAGCGAGAACGCCGTCGCCGCGAGGACGACCAGCACGTACGAGAGGACCCGTGACCGCTTGATCCGCCGGGCATCCCGATCGCTCGGCGGGAGCACGACCCGGGACGGCACGGTGCGTGGTGGCATGTCGGTGCTCGTTCGTCCGCTACGATGGTCGGGCTGCGCCTGGTGCGCGGGCGCGGGGATGTAGCTCAATGGTAGAGCCCCAGTCTTCCAAACTGGCCACGCGGGTTCGATTCCCGTCATCCCCTCCACTCCTCCGGTTGCGTCTCCGCAGTCGCGTCTCCCGGCTGCCGTGCGCGCACGGTGCTGGCTTGCCCAAGCGGTGCCGGTCTGCACGCTCGGTGCGAGCTTGTAGCGCGGCACCCAGCGACCAACCCTGCACCGGCTGGACAGGCTCGCACCGTGCCGGGTTCCGCGCCGGGCGCGCGCACGGTGCCGGCTTGCCCAAGCGGTGCCGGGCTGCTCGCTCGGTGCGAGCTTGTGGCGCCGCACCGAGCGACCAACCCCGCACCGGCCGGACGAGTCCGCACGGTGCCGGCCCGCCCGCCGGGCGCGCGCATGGTGCCGGCTTGCTCACCCGGTGCTGGGCTGCGCGCTCGGTGCGAGCTTGTAGCGCCGCACTCAGCGGCCAACCCCGCACCGACTTGCGGAGTCCGCACGGTGCCGGCTTCCGCGCCGGGCGCACGCACCGTGCTGTCTTGCTCACCGGGTGGCGGGCTGCACGCTCGGTGCGAGCTTGTAGCGCCGCACCGAGCGACCAACCCCGCACCGACTGGAGGAGTCCGCACGGTGCGGAACGAGCACGGAGCACCAGTCAACCGAAGGCACCGCAAAGCACAATTTGCGAAGAAGTGTTTGCAAACTGTTCTTTGCGGTGTACGGTCGTGCCATGACCGACGAGACCCGCATCCTCGACGTCGCCGCACTCAAGGCGTTGGCGCACCCGCTCCGGGCGCGGCTGCTCGACCTGCTCTCCCAGCAGGGCCCGTCGACCGCGACCTCGCTCGGCGCGAAGTTGGGCGAGTCGAGTGGATCGACGAGCTACCACCTCCGGCAGCTCGAGCGGCACGGGTTCGTGCACGAGCTCCCCGACCGGGGCAACGCTCGCGAACGCTGGTGGGAGCGCACCGCCGGACGCATCAGCATCGGCGACCCCGACGAGGGTCCGGCGCCCTCCCCCGCACACCAGACCGCGACACAGCTCGCGAGCCTGGCGGTCATGGAGGCCGAGAACGACCTGGTCCGCGACTGGACCACCCGCGATCCCGAGTCCGTCCCCGCCGACTGGCGCGGCGTCTCGGGGTCGTCGACCTACGTGGCGCTCACCGCCGACGAGTACAGCGCGATGTGGCGCGAGTTCGAGGGCGTCATCGAGCGGTACCGAGCCATCCGCGGGCAGGTCGCCGACCTCCCCGAGGGCGTCCGCCGCGTGTTCGCCCAGGTCCGCAGCGTCCCGATCATCGACGAGGAGCCGACACCGTGACCACCTACCAGCCCCGCACACTCCCGGTCCCGCCGATCTCGCCGGTCGAGGTCCTGACGAATCGGCTCGGTCTGGCGCTCGTCCGCTGGAGCCTCCGGCACGCCGAGCGCCGCGCACTCCGAGCGGTCAGCGCCCGGGAACGCGCCCACCGCCGCGCGGTCGGCGGACACGCTCCGGCGATCACGAGCACGACGACCGACCTCGTCGCGGCGGAACTCCGACGGCGCTGGTGACCGGAGTGCGCACGGTGTCCGCGCGCACGATGTCCGCGCATACCATCTCCGTCCGCGGAGCTCAGGGGCCGCCGAGCTCGAGGGTGAGCACGGGTTCGTCACCCAGCTCGACTCCCGCACGCTTCCGTTCCGCCGCGCGCAACGGCACGAGGTACCCGCTGTCCTTCGGGAACAGCGAGGTCGTCCAGGTCACCAACCCGATCGTCACGCGCGCCGGGATCACACCCCAGCCGTAGGTGAGCATCGGCGCGAGCTCGTGGATGACCTCGGCGGCGTCCGGAGGCACGACCGCGTAGAAGTAGGGCGCCGGGCCGCGCCACTCGATCACCTCGCCGCTGAACTCGAGTTCCACGTCGCGATCGTACGGCGCGCCGCACGCGGACGGGTGGGGTCGGCCGCGTTCGTGACCGTTCCGGTTCACGATCGCCGGGTTCCGCGAACCAGAACGGTCAGCGCGCACGCACGAAACCTGCTCCGGCCAGCGGGCGCGCGGAACCCGCTCCGGCAACGAAGCGCGCGGGACCCGCTCCGGCAACGAAGCGCGCGGAACCTGCTCCGGCCAGCGGGCGCGCGGGACCCGCTCCGGCAACGAGGCGCGCGACGGGACGGGCGCGCCCCGCGCCTCCTGGCCGGAGCCGAGGAGACGCGGGGCGCGAGTCGCCGCACCGGAGGCGACGTCAGTGGTACGTGGCGGCCTGCCCGTAGAGCACCTGCGTCATCGACGACACGTACGGCGAGACGTCACCGTCCGGCAGGTTGTACGTCATGAAGACGCCGTACCCGTCGGCCTTGGTGCGCTGCGCGAGCGAGACGGCCGTGGACTGCGGAGTGTTCTGGACGTCGACCGCGGCAGCGGACAGACGCGACTTGTCGAGCCCCGGGATCGACGGCGCCGAGTAGGTGCCGTAGTACGGGTTCCAGGCGTAGTCGAGCTTCGAGCCGATGGTGCTGCTCGACGAGGACAGCGCCGAGGACGCCGGGCCGATGTCGTAGAACGAGATGAGCTTGCCCGGCATGTCGGCACGGAGCGCGCTGATGAGCCAGCCGATCGACTGCTGGTTCGGCTGCGGGGTGCCGTTCGTGCCGTAGTCGGAGTACTCGTCGTCGAGGTCGACACCGTCGAGCCCGTACTTCGACACGGTGGCGGAGACCTGGGCGGCGAAGTCCTCGGCGGCTGCCTGGGTCGGGAAGTTGGCGATCCCGGCTCCCTGGTGGTTGCCGAGGATCGACAGCGAGACCTTGATGCCCTTCGCCTGCAGCGGCCTGATCTGCGTGGCCGCGTCGTCGAGCGTCGCCTGCACGTTCTCGTTGTTGTACAGGACGGCCTTCGAGCCGTTCCAGTTGATGTTCGCCGCGAAGATGATCGCGACGTCGAACGCGTTCGCGCCGTTCGCCAACTGGTAGCGACCGACGTTGGCGAGCTGGTCGTTGTTGACCTCGACGTAGGCGATGCTCGTCGGCCCGGACTTCGTCGGGGTGGCGTGCGGCTGCGCGCCGTGGCCGACCCCGTGGTAGGCCCCGACGCCGTGTGCTAGGCCGGTGGGCGACGGTGCGGCGGACGCTGCCGCCGGCACGAGCGGTGCGACCACCATCGCGGCGATCGCCGCCACGATCCCGAACTGCATGGACTTCTTCATGGCACTCCTCTTCGAGTGACGAACCGGCCGGCGGTCGCCGACCGGGGCCGGCGCCGGGACACCCGAAGTCCCGGCGCCGGGGTCTCAGCCGCGCACGCGCGGGAACCGGAAGGTGCGCACCTCGTAGGCGTCGACGGCGAACGAGGACGCGGCGACGGGGTCTGAGGCCGCGTCGCCTGCCGCCGACAGCGGCTCCTCGAGCAGCGTGACCTCGGCGCCGGGCCCGAAGGCGTTGCCGTCGCCCTCGGCCACCGCGATGCCGCCGCTCCCCCGGCGCCCCGACGGCTCGTACACCCGCACGACCAGGTCGCCGGAGCGGTCGTCGGCGAGCTTCACGCTCGACAGTACGACGCCCCCGGACACCCGCACGAGCGGCGCGAAGCCGTGCGCGCCCGTGACCGTCCGCGCGGGGGCGTTCATGACCACACCCGCCGAGGTCGCGCCGAGCTGGTCGGTCCCGACGACGATGCCGTACCGGTGGGTCTGCACGCCCTGGTCGGTCTCGGGGTCGGGGAACCGCGGTGCCCGCAGCAGCGAGAGCCGCACGGTGGTGGTGACGTGCCCGTCGACCGCGTCGCGGGTGGTGTCGAACCCGTGGATCGAGTCGTTCACGAGCGCGACGCCGAAGCCCGGCTCGGCGACCAGGACGTAGCGGTGCATCGAGGTCTCGAACTTCGCGGCCTCCCACGAGGTGTTCGTGTGCGTCACCCGCTTCTGCGCCCCGAACTGCGTCTCGGCGACGGTGTGCTCGGCACGGACGTCGAGCGGGAACGCCACCTTGAGGAACTTCTCGGTCTCGTGCCAGTCGGTCGTCTGGTCGAACTCGAGGGTGCGGGAGCCGGGCGCGAGCAGGATCTCCTGGCGCACGGTCGAGTCGCCGAAGGCCCGCTCGACGACGACACGGGCGACCCCGTCCGTCCCGACCGAGGCGTCGAGCGACGACACCGTGACGAGGTCCTCGACCCGGTTGCGGTAGTAGCGGTCGACGTCCCACGCGTCCCACATGTTCGGGAAGTCCTGGTGGAGCTGCAGCAGGTTCGCGGCCTGCCCGGGGGCGATCGCCTCGCGCCCGCTCGCCAGGTCGACCGCGCTCGTCACGAGTCCGCGCCGGTCGACGACGATCCGGACGAGGTCGTTGGCGAGCACGTACCCGCCGTCCTGCTCGGTCAGTGCCACCGCGGTCGGCTCCGCCAGGTCGGTCGCCAGGACCGCACCCTGCGCGGGTGCACCGGCCTGGAGGAACGGGGCCGGGTTCACGACGACGGCCGCCGCTCCGACACCGGCGAGCGCCGCGAGCGCCCGGTCGATGATCGCGGTCAGCGCTCGGGCCGTCTCGGCGTACTTCGCGACCGCCTCACGGTGCACCCAGGCGATCGAGGTGCCCGGCAGGATGTCGTGGAACTGCTGCAGGAGGACCTGCTGCCAGAGGGCGTCGAGTTCGTCGTACGGGTACGCGAAGTCGGTGCGGGCGGCGGCGGTCGATGCCCAGAGCTCGGCCTCGAGGAGGAGCTGCTCCGACCGGCGGTTGCCCTGCTTGGTCTGGTGCTGGCTGGTGAGCGTGGCACGGTGCAGCTCGAGGTAGAGCTCCCCCACCCACACGGGCGGGTCGGGCAGCTCGGCCTTCGCGCGGTCGAAGAACGTGTCCGGGTGCTCCCAGCGGACCTTGGCGCTCCCCTCGAGGTCCGCGAGGCGCTTCGCCGTGCCGGTCATCTCGCGGGTGGTGCCGCCGCCGCCGTCTCCCCAACCGACCGGCGCGATCGACCCGGTCGCCAGACGGTTCTCGCGGAACTGCCGGGAGGCCTTGGCGACCTCGCTGCCTGACAGACGCGAGTTGTAGGTGTCCATCGACGGGAAGTGCGAGAAGACCCGCGAGCCGTCGATGCCCTCCCAGAGGAACGTGTGGTGCGGGAACTTGTTGACCTGGTTCCACGAGATCTTCTGCGTGAAGAACCACTCGAAGCCCGCGCGGCGCATGAGCTGCGGCAGGGCGGGCGAGTACCCGAAGCTGTCGGGCAGCCAGACGCCCTTCGGCCGGATGCCGAACTCGCGCTCGAAGAAGCGCTGCCCCTGTGAGAACTGGCGGACGATGCTCTCGCCGGTCGGCATCACGGTGTCGGACTCCACCCACATGCCGCCGATCGGCAGGAAGCGCCCGGCCTCGACGGCGGCCGTGACCCGGGCGTAGACCTCGGGCCGGTGCTCCTTGATCCACGCGTACTGCTGCGCGCTCGACATGCCGTACAGGAAGTCGTCGGTCTGGTCGATGAGCTCGGTCATCGTCGAGGTGGTGCGGGCGACCTTGCGGATCGTCTCGCGGACCGGCCAGAGCCAGGCGGAGTCGATGTGCGCGTGCCCGACGGCGGAGATCGTGTGCGCCGACGCCTCGGCCGGTGCGGCGAGGACCTCGGCGAGCGCCGCACGCGCGTCACCGGCGGTGGCGGCGATGTGCTGCAGGTCGAGTCGGTCGAGCGCGTCGTCGAGCGCCTGCAGGATCCGCATGCGCCGCGGCCCCTCGGGCAGCTCGGCCTGCAGTTCGAGCAGGACGTCGATGTCGAGCGCGAGTTCGTGCACCTCGGACTCGAAGACGGCGAGGTCCATCCGGCGCGACGTGTAGAGGCGCACCGACGACGAGGTCTGGACGTCGCCCTCCTGCGTCGGGAGGAAGGGGTGGTAGTCGAGCAGGACGGGGTTGGAGGCCGCCTCGACGAAGAGCTCGACGGTCTCGCCGCCGACGGCCTCCTCTGCGACGAGCACCCACTGGTTGCGGGGGTTGATCGACTTCACGGGCGTGCCGTCCGCGCGGTAGACGAGGCCCTCGCACTGGAACCCCGGCATGTTCTTGTCGAAGCCGAGGTCGACGACGGCCTCCACGCGCTTCCCGGCCCACTCGGTCGGCACGGTCCCGGTCAGCCGGAACCAGGTCGTCCCCCACGCGGCGCCCCAGGTCGTGCCCACCTCGTACGGCGAGTAGTCGAGCGCCAGGCCCGACGCCGGCGGGATCGGCTCGCCCGGCAGCTCGTGCCACGCGGTGTCGAGCGGCGTCGCGGTGGCGTGCACCGCCGGCAGGATGCGCTCGTCGAGGACGCGTCGCGCTCGGCCGGTGGTGAGGGGGATGTCGTCGTGCATTGGGGGCCTTCCTGGTGGGAGGGCCGGCGTCGGTGCCGGCGGGTCGGACGGTGGTGCGGGTCGTGCGAGGTCGTGCGGGTCGTGCGGGGTGGTGGTCGGCTCAGGCCATCGTCGCGGGGTGGGCGACCGACAGGAGCGCGGTGGTGGCGCCCTCGGGCACGTCGACGCACCGGGTGATGCCCCGCGCGGCGAGCAGCGCGTCGTCGTGGAGTCGCGAGCGCAGGACCACCTGAGGCCCGCGTCCGTCGGCGGCGGCCGAGGCGAGGTCGAGCCAGGCCGCGGCGAACCGGCCGCCCGGCGCGCAGTCGGCCCGGAGCCCGCCGCGTACGGTGCCGTCGGCCAGCACGTCGTCGAGCACGAGCGCGGTGGCCGGCGGTGGTGCGGACACGGCACCGGTCGTGTCGGCCCGGCCGCGGGTGCCGTGCTCCTGGGCGAGGGCGGCGAACGCCTCGCCGGCGGGCTTCAGCCGACCGTCGTTCGTGAACAGGCCGAGGTCGTACTCGAGCTCCGGGAAGTCCGCGAGGGACCGGGAGACGTCGTGCGAACACCACCAGGTGACGCCGAGGACGTCCTGCGCGTCGAGCACGTGCCGGATCGTCTGCTCGGTGAACGACGCGGCGTCGGCGGGGTCGACGACGTTCGTCGGGGCGCCCACCTCCTGCAGCCAGTTCGGCCGCCCGGCGTCGTGGTTCCAGGCCGCGGCGAGCTGCAGCAGGTACTCCCCGTGCCGGACCGATCCGGCACCGAGCGCCCCGTGCAGCGCCGCCGAGCCGTTGAACACCCACGAGTGCGTGACGGTCGCGTCGCCGTGGTCGGCCGCGTGTTCGGGGCCGAACGGCTGGGCGTCGTCGTACCAGGCCGCGTCGTACTGCGCGACGGTGACCAGCGGCCGCGGACGCGACCCCGTGCCGGGGCGTGCCGACGGCGCCGAGCCGAGCCGCGCCTCCAGGTCGATGCCGGACGCCAGCCCGGCCCGCGCCGCCGCGACCATCGTCGCCGCCCAGGCGTGCCCCTGCTCCGCGGTGATGTCGTGCGGCGTCGGGTGCGGCGCGTGTGCGAACTGGTTCACCTCGTTGCCGATGGTGATGCCGAGCAGGTTCGGCTTGTCGGCGACGGCCGCGGCGAGCGCCTCGACGTAGGTGGCCGTCGACGTGACGACCGCGGGGTCGGTGAACATGTTGCGGCGGTGCCAGCTCTCGAGCCACGCGGGCACGAAGTCGAAGCTCGACAGGTGCCCCTGCAGCGCGTCGACGTTGACGTCGAGGCCGAACGACCCCGCGATGTCGACCACGGTCGCGACGTCCGCGAGTGCCTGGCGCCGGATGAGCGTCCGGTTCGGCTGGACGACGGGCCAGAGCGGGAAGATCCGCACGTGGTCCGCGCCGAGCGACGCGATCTGCTCCATGTCCCTGGCCGTGTCCGACGGCGAGAAGTCGAGCCACGAGTGGAACCAGCCGACCGAGGGGGTGTGGTTGACGCCGAAGCGCATCAGCCCTTCACCCCGCCCTCTTCGACGCCCTTGAAGAAGAAGCGCTGCAGGATCGAGAAGATCACCGCGATCGGGATGAACGCGATCATCGTGCCGGCGGCGATCATGCGCTGGTCGGTCGCGAAGGTGCCCTGCAGGTACTGCAGGCCGACTGTCAGGGTCAGCTTGTCCGGCGACTGCAGCACGATGAGCGGCCAGAGGAAGTCGTCCCACGCGCCGATGAACGAGAAGATCGCGATGACGGCGATGGTCCCCTGCACGGCGGGCAGCGAGATGTACCGGAGCCGCTGCAGGGCGTTCGCGCCGTCCATCACGGCGGCCTGGTCGATCTCCTCGGGGATCTGCCGGAACGCGTTGAACATGAGCAGGACGTTGAGCGCGGCGATCATGCCCGGGAGCGCGACGCCGACGAGGGAGTCGGCGAGCCCGAGGTCCTTCACGGTGACGAACTGGGAGATGATCGTCGCCTCGCCCGGCAGCACCAGGGTGGCGAGGAAGAGCCCGAGCACGGCCTTGCGGAAGCGCCACTGCAGGCGCGCGAGCGCGAACCCCGCGAGGGTGGCGAACACGATGTTGCCGAGCACGTCGATCGCGGCGACGACGAGGGAGTTGCCGATGTACCCGAACACGGGGATCGCCTCGCCCACCCGCAGGTAGTTGCCGAAGGTCGGCTGCGTCGGGATGAACGACGGGTTCGCCGTGTAGATGTCCTCCCCCGTGCCCTTGAGCGAGGTCGACAGCTGCCAGAGGAACGGCCCGATCGTGATGAAGAGCACCACGACGAGCAGGACGTAGCGGAGGACCTTCTCGCGGGTGGACATGACGCCCCACGCGGCGCGGCGCCGCTTGCGTCCGGTGCGTCCGTCGCGTTCGTTGCGTCCGTTCGGCCGGGAGGCGCGAGTCCGGCCGGTCGCGCCGGTCACGTCCGGCGCGGGTGCGGCCGCGCCGGCGGCGCCCCCGAGGACGGGTTCGGTGGTCGAGGTCGTGTTGGTCACTTCTCCGCCTTGCTGTTCATCCGGGCGAGGGCGAGCATCGGGATGAGCGTCACGACGAAGAGCAGGAGGCTCAGGGCGGACGCGTAGCCGAGGTTGCCGGTGAAGCCGCGGGCGTACTGCTGGATGAGCATGACGAGCGAGTTGTCCTGCCCGCCGGGGCCACCCGTGCCGTTGGTGAGGATGTAGAGCTCGCTGAACACCCGGAGCGCGCTCACGCACACGAGGATGCCGACGAGGGTCATGGTCCCCCGGACACCCGGCATGGTCACCGACCAGAACCGCCGGACGGACCCGGCGCCGTCGAGCGCGGCCGCTTCGTGCAGGTCCTTCCCGACGTTCCCGAGGGCCGCGAGGAAGATGATCATGTAGTAGCCGAGGCCCTTCCAGACCGTCAGGCTGATCGCGCTGAAGACGAGCAGCCACCGGTCGGTCAGGAACGGGATCGACTGCTGCACGATCCCGAGGTGCTGCGCCATCTCGTTGATGACCCCGCGGTCGTCGAGGATCCAGTTCCAGATGAGCCCGACGACGACCGCGCTGGCGATCACCGGCGTGTAGTACGCGGTCCGGAAGAACGCGATGCCGGGGAGCTTCCGTTCGACGAGCACCGCCATGAGGAGCGGCAGGACCGTCAGGAGCGGCAGGCACACCGCCATGTAGATGACGCTGTTGAGGAGCGCCTCCCAGACCTGCGGGTCGGCGAGGAGCGTCTCGAAGTTCTTGAGGCCCACCCACTGGCTCACGCCCCCGAGCGGGCTGGCGTTCGTGAACGACAGCCGGACGGTGTTGATCGACGGCCAGAGGCTGAACGCGAGCAACCAGACGAGCGCCGGCAGGACGAGCAGCCAGGGCGTGAACCAGCGGTTGGCGCGCATCAGCTGTTCGCCAGCAGGCTGTTCATCTTGGTCTGCGCGGTCTGCAGCGCCTGCTCGGGCGTCGTGCCGCCCTTCATCGCCAGCGCGATCTGCTGGTCGAGGAAGTCGGTCATCGCGGAGTTCGCCTCGACCGGGTTGAGGTTCTTCGCCGTCTTCAGGGCGTCGTTGGCGAGCACGCGGGCCTTGGCCTCGACCGTGCCGTCGTCCTTCGAGAAGTACGGGTCGGACTGCGACGAGGTGGTCGACGGGAAGATGTTCACCAGGTGGGCGAAGGCCTCCTGGTTCTTCGCGTTCGTCATGAACGCGGCGAGCGCCTCGGCCGTGGCGACGTGCTTGCTCTTGGCGCTGACGCTGAGGCCCTGGACGTACAGCGGCGGGTTGTCGAGGGCCGGGGAGACCACGATGTTGCCCTTGAGCGACGGGTTGTTCTTCTCGAAGTCGCTGATCGCCGTGGCGCCACCGGTGGTCCAGGCGACCTTGCCCTGCGTGAACAGCGTGGAGTTGCCGAGGTAGTCGGTGTTGAGCACCGACGAGGGCATGAGGCCCTCCTTGTAGGCCTTGGCGTACTTCGCGATGAGGTCGGCTGCCTTCGACGAGTTCGCGAAGGTGAACTTCGTGCCCTGGTCGTTGATGATCTTGACGCCGGCGAGGGAGAAGTCGGACAGGCCGGGCTTGCGGCTCATCAGGTAGTCGTCCGGGCACTTCTGGTGCATGGTCTCGGCCTGCGCGAACAGCTCGTCGGTCGTCTTCGGCGGGTTCGCCGGGTCGAGGCCGCACTGCTCGAACATCGACTTGTTCCAGTAGTCGACGTCCGTGTTGAGGTACCAGGGGTAGCCGAAGGTGCCGTCGACGCCCTTGTAGTTGTAGGCGGCGAGCGCGCCCTTCACGTAGGTGCTCGAGAGCTTCGAGTCGTCCTTCGCCACGTCCTGCAGGAACCCGCGCTTGGCGAGGGGCAGGGCGATGTCCGGCGGCAGGTTGATGACGTCCGGCAGGGAGTTCGACGAGGCCTGGCTGAGGACCTTGTCGGCGTAGCCGTCGCCGGGCTGGTCGACGAGCTTGACCTTGGCGTCCGGGTACTGCTTCTCGAAGTCCTTGATCACGCCGTTGAGGTAGTCGGTGTACGTCGGCGTCAGTGCCCAGGTCTGCAGAGTGATCGACCCGTCGATCTTCCCGCTGCCGCTGCCGCTGTCGGCGCCGCTGCCGCTCGAGCAGGCGGTCAGCGCGAGCGCCGTGACGGCCGCTCCGGCGAGCAGCGCCACGGCGCGTCCCGTGGTCCTGCGTGTGGTCTTCTTCATCGCTCGTGACTCCTTCGTCGTGCTGCGGATGCTGCTGAACCGGTTCAGTTGGGTGTGGCGAACCGTTCGGTGGCAGTGATGTTTGCGAACTAAAGCGTTATAGTCAAGCCCGTGGCCACGAACCGTCGCACGACGATCGCCGACATCGCCGCCCGGGCCGGCGTGTCCATCAGCGCGGTCTCGTTCGCGCTCAACGACCGACCCGGGGTGTCCGACGAGACCCGCAGACGGGTGCGTGCCGTCGCCCGCGAACTCGACTGGCAGCCGCACACCGCGGCACGGGCACTCGGCGGGGCGAAGGCCGGCTCGATCGGCTTCGTGCTGAACCGGCCGGCCCGCACGCTCGGCACCGAGTCGTTCTTCGGCGACCTCATCTCCGGGATCCAGCTCGGGCTCGCCGGCAGCCACGTCGGGATGAACCTGCTCGTCGCCCGGGACGCGGCCGAGGAGCTGCAGACCTACCGGGACTGGTGGCGCGGGCACCGGGTCGACGGCGTGATCGTGATCGACCCGCGGCGGGACGACGACCGGCTCGCGCTGCTCGCCGAGCTCGGGATGCCCACCGTGGTCGTCGGGTCGCACCCCTCGTCGGAGCCCGCGGCGCCGACCGTCTGGATCGACGACTCGGACGCGACCGACACCGTGCTGCGGTACCTGCACGCGCTCGGGCACCGACGGATCGCGCACGTCGCCGGGCGACCCGAGTTCGAGCACACGGCGATGCGGATCGACCGCGTCCGGGCGTTCACCGCGGCCGAGGGGCTGGACGGCGCCGAGTCGATCCCCACCGACTACTCCGCCGACGCGGGGGCGCGCGCGACCCGGACCCTGCTCTCGCGGACCGTCCGACCCACCGCGATCGTGTACGACAACGACGTGCTCGCGGTCGCCGGACTGGGCGTGGCGAGCGAGATGGGCGTCCGCGTGCCGGCCGACGTGTCGATCGTGTCGTTCGACGACTCGGCGATGGTGCGGCTCGTGCGGCCGTCGATCACCTCGCTCACGCGCGACACGGTCGAGCTCGGGCAGCGGGCGGCGACGCTCCTCCGCGAGCAGATCGACGCGGGGACCCCGCTGCCGTCGCGACCGGGGCCCTCCCTGACGCTCAGCGTGCGCGAGTCCACCGGTCGCGCGCACGCCTGACACGTGCCGCGGGTCCGTCGACACGCCGATCCCGGGTCGTCGGCGCGCACGGAGCACGCGGTCGACTTGACGTCCGTTCGAACACACGTTCGAATACTGTCGTGGGACGGCGTCGCGAGAACCGGTGGCAGCCCCCGGAACACCCGGAGGTCGAGCGTCCGCGCGCCTACTCCCTGTCCGACGACGCCCGCGGCCCGGACGTCTGCCACGCCGTCACCCCGGTGCCGGTGTGGGCGTGGATCCAGTTCCCGACGTTCCACGTCCGGGTGAAGGCCTTCGCGAAGAGCTGGACCCGTGACGCCGTGCTCGTCGAGTGGGCGCAGTTCGGGCAGCAGGCGGAAGCGTGGGTGTGGCGGTCCGCCGTGAAGCACCGCACCCTGCGGGCGGACGCGCGCCGCAGCAGTCCGGAGAACGCACCGCATTGACTTCCCCCGACATGGCGAGGATCGTTTACGCAGTACCGGTTCAGCAAGTAACTCACTGATCGAGACATTCGATCCGAGTGCTGCATCTGGGAGGAGGCACCATGAAGAAGAGCGAGGTGCCGTCCTGGGTCGCCCACGTGCTCACCCCGCCCGAGGTCATCGCGGCCTACGTCGAACGGCGGGTCAACGACCCGTCGCTCCTGACGGGTGAGCACACGGAACCCACGTACGCGGACTTCCTCCGCGACGAGTAGGCGGGTCTTCCAGGAGGCGCGGATCGCGTTCCGTGGTCACGGAACGTGCGCCGCGCCTCCAGTCCGCCCACCGTGCCCGCCTCCGCGCGCGCGTCGCGCGGTCAGCGTCACCCCAACGCTCGCCGCGGTGACGCAGGCGAGGGCGACGACCTCGAGCGCCGCGAGCGCCTCGTGCAGGATCAGCAGGCCCGCGAGGGCCGCGATCGCCGGACCGAGGCTCTGCAGCACGCCGAAGACGCGCGTCGGCATCCGCCGGAGCGCCAGCATCTCGAGCGCGTACGGCAGCACGCTCGAGAGCACGGCGACACCGCCGAAGACGACGAGGAGCGCCGGCTCGCGGACGACCCCGTCGACGGCCGACCGCAGACCGAACGGCAGCGACACGAGCATCGCGACGACCATCGAGACCGCGAGGCCGTCCACGCCGGGGATCGCGGCGCCGACGTGCCGGTTCATGACGATGTAGCCCGCCCAGCACGCCGCGGCGAGGACGGCGAACACGACGCCGCCGACCGCGGTCACGGCCGCCGGACCGACCCCGAGCAGCACGACGCCGACGAGCGCCAGCACCGCCCAGAGGACGTCCCGCCACCGCCGGGTGTGGGCGAGCGAGAGCGCCAGCGGGCCGAGGAACTCGATCGTCACCGCGACGCCGATCGGGATGCTCGCGAACGCGACGTAGATGAACACGTTCATGCCGCCGAGCGCCAGCCCGAGGCCGAGGGCGCCGAGCCACTGCTGCCGGGTCCAGTGCCGGACGCGCGGGCGCACCACGAGGGCGAGCACGACCGCGCCGATCACGAGCCGCAGGGTCGCCGCACCGACCGAGCCGACCTCGTCGAAGCGGGTCTTCGCGATCGCGGCGCCGAGCTGCACCGACACCATGGCGGCGAGGGCCAGGAGCGGCGCGGGCACCGTCCGGCGCGCGGGCCCGGTGCGGCGCGCTGGCTCGGTGCCGCGCGCTGGCTCGGTGCGGCCTGCGGGCTCGGTGCCGCCTGCGGGCTCGGTCACCCGAGGTACGCCAGCACGGCGAGGACCCGGCGGTGGTCCTCGCCCGTGTCCTCGAGCGCGAGCTTGCCGAAGATGCTCGAGACGTGCTTCTCGACCGCGCCGGTGCCGATCACGAGCGCGCGGGCGATCGCGGCGTTCGTGCGACCCTCGGCCATCAGCCCGAGGACCTCACGCTCGCGCGGGGTCAGCGCGGCGAGCGGGTCGCGGCGACGGCTCATGAGCTGTGTGACGACCTCGGGGTCGAGCACGGTGCCGCCGGCGGCGATGCGGCGGACGGCGTCGTCGATCTCCTCGAGCCGGGTGACCCGGTCCTTGAGCAGGTAGCCGATGCCGGTCGCCCCCGCGGCGAGGACGTCCTCGGCGTAGGTAGCCTCGACGTACTGGGACAGCAGGAGCACACCCGTGCGCGGTGCCCGGCGTCGGGTCTCGACGGCCGCGCGGACCCCCTCGTCCGTGAACGTCGGCGGCATCCGCACGTCCATCACGACGACGTCGGGGGCGTCGTCGGTGAGCGTCGCGAGGAACGAGTCGGCGTCGGCGTACTGGCCGACGACGTCGATGCCGGCCTCCTCGAGCACACGGGCGAGCCCCTCGCGCAGGAGGACGGCGTCGTCGACGACGACGGCCCGGATGCGTGCTGCATCCGGGCCGTCGCTCATGCCGACCAGCCTACCGGGAGCGCGGACGCTCCCCGTGGTGTCAGGCGCGCGCCGTCGGCACGCCGTTCAGCGATCCGAGCGGGATCCGCGCCGTCGCCTCGGTCGGACCGCCCTCGGGGCTGGACACCGTCAGTTCGCCGTCGAGCGCACGCATGCGGCCCATCAGCCCCTCGATGCCGTGCCCTTCCTGCGGGCGGGCGCCACCGCGGCCGTCGTCGGTGACGCTGACCGTGAGGTACCAGAGGCCGGAGGCGTCGACCACGAGTCCGAGGTACACGCCCGCGGCTGCGGCCCCGGCGTGCTTGGTGGTGTTCGTCAGCAGCTCGCTCACCGTGAAGTAGACGTTGCGCTGGATCTCGGTCGCGAGTTCGAGCCCGTCGGGCAGGCGGACGTCGAGTCCGACCGGGATCGGGGTGCGGGCGACGAGGGCCTCGAGCGCGGCGACGAGGCCGCGGTCGAGCAGGATGGGCGGCGCGAACCCGCGGGACAGGGCGCGGAGTTCGTCGAGGGCGTCCTGGGCGTGCTCCGACGCCTCGCCGATGAGCTGCTTCGCCTTCACCGGGTCCTTGTCGAAGGCGCGCTCGGCGGCGGACAGGTCCATGCGCAGCCGGACGAGGCGCTGTTGCGGGCCGTCGTGCAGGTCGCGCTCGATCTGCCGGAGCGCCTGGCCCTCGGCCGTGACGGCGCCGGCACGCGACGCCTGGAGCCCGGCCACGCGACGCTCCAGCTGCTCGGCACGGAACCCGCCGAGCAGCCCGAAGTCGATCCAGAAGTGGGCGATGACCGAACCGCGGGCCCACAGCGGGAACAGCACGACCGAGGCGGCCATCGACAGGAGCCCGAGGAACCCGAAGCCGACGACGGAGGCCGTTTCCCACCCGAAGTACTGCGCGCTCACGCCGTTCACGAACGCGAATCCGGCGAGGCCGATCGGCCACACGAAGCCGGCGAGCAGCAGCGCCCCCGCGCCCACGGTGCAGAGCGCCGCGATCGGGTACACGACCGCCGCGTGCAGCAGGTACAGCCAGTAGTGCGGGTTGGCGACGGCCGAACCCGTGCGGGTCCACCAGTTCTGCTGCCACCTCGGCGTCCAGTCGACCGGCCGGATCGGACGGCTGTCGGCCCATCCGATGCGGAGCTTCTCGAACTGGCCGAGCCACCGCGCCACGAACAGCGCGATGAAGAACATCAGCAGGACGAACGGGTTGAAGAGGTCACGGAAGCCCCCGCCGAAGATCGCCGCCGGGAACGCGGCGTAGAGCGTGCAGAGCAGCACCGCCGTGAGCGCCATGTACCCGAAGTCGCGCGGCAGCCGCTTCCACGCCTCGCGGTAGAACGCGCCGGCTGTCATACCCGTGCCCGATCCCGATCCGCCGGACGTCGTCACGGTCGGCGGCGGGACCGCGGCGCCCTGCCCGCTCGGCGGCGGCGTCGACGACCAGCTCGACGGCGTGGGGTTCGGCTGGGCGGGCATCGGTTCGGTGGCTCCCGGCGGGACGGAGTCGTGCAGTGGGACGGTCTCGGCCTGGTCGAGGCGGGCGGTGTCGGTCATGACACCCAGCCTCGCGATCACCGGGCCGATCCCCCATCCTGCCCCCTCCCGGACCCGGGGTGGGGTTATCCCCCGCCCGGGAGTACCGTGACGGCCATGGGGAACGACAACGGGGTACGGATCGTCTCGGCGACCGCGGTGGTCGGGGCACTCGTGTACGGGGTGCTCGGGCTCGGTGACACGGCGGTGCTGCAGGTGCCGTGGTGGCCGGTGGTGCGGCTCGGCGCGTCGGTGGTCGCCGGCGTGTGCGGGGTCGTCGTGCTCGTGGCCGCGCTCCGCGCACGGGACCGGCGAGCCGGGGCCTTCGGCGTCGCCGTGCTCGCGTTCGCCCTGGCCTGGTTCCTCCCCGGCGCGCTGGCCACCGCCCTGTACTGGGTCCCGCCGGCGGCGCTCGTTGCGTTCGGCGTGCTGACCGTCCGCGGCCTGCGCGGGCCGCAGCGCACGGTCGGCTGGATCGTGACGATCGCGGCGGCGCTGTGGTTCGTCGCGTCCCTCCTGACGCAGACGGTGCCACCGCCGTCGACCGCGCAGGAGGTGCTCGTCGTGGTGTACGCGATCCCGGGCCTGCTGCAGGCGGTCGCGTTCCTCGCCGCGGCCGTCCTCGTCGCGGTGCCCCTCCTCCGCGTCGTCGGGCGAGGTGCCGGTGCGCTCTGGTCCTCCGCCGAGGTCCGCTGACCCGCACGCTCCACAGATCCTCCGCGGGCCCGGTGCCGCCTGGGCGCCCCGTGGCACGGTCGCTGCGTGACCGATGCACTCCGAGCACTCGTCGACGCCGTCGGCCTCGACGTCCGGTACGGCGACGAGGTCCTCGCCGACGACGACCGGTGGACGCTGGACCTGGGGGCGACCGACAGCCACGTCTGGGTCGCCTCGTCCGCCCGCACCGAGGTGTGGATCCGCCGTGACGACGACGTCGGCGTGGTGGCTCCGGGGACCGCGGCGCTCGTCGCACCCGGGGCGGCGGTGACGATCGGCACCGGTCCCGACCGCTCCGCACCGCCCTCGGCCTGCGACGACTGGCCCGCTCCGACCGGTGTGCACTGGGGCACCGCGACGTTCGGTCCGTTCGTGGACGAGGCGCTCGGGCTGGCGCCGTACCTCCGCACCGAGCCGCTCGATGCTCCGTGCACGGACGTCGTCCTCGCACTGGCGCACCTCCGGTCGCTGGTGGCCGGCAGGTGGCACGCGGCGCACCGTGATGCGCTCGCCCGGGTCGTCGTGATGAGCGTGGTCGAGGACAACCCGCCCGCGTTCCTCCGCGACGCCAGCCTCACCCGCTGCATCGACCGACTCCTCGACAGCGCCGGCCCCGTGCCGATCGACGACCTGCGACGCGGCACCGGTCTGTCCGCGAGCACCGTGCGGCGCCGGTTCCGCGCGACCACCGGCTGCTCGCCCGACGAGCTGTGGCGGTGGTTCCGGTCGCTGCCGGTCCGCGCGGCACTCGCCGCCGCCGACGCGGACCCAGCCGTCGTCGCTGCGGACGCCGGGTTCAGCACCACGGGCTCGATGCGACGCTCGCTCCGGCGTGTCCGCGCGCCCGACGTCCGTGTTCCGCCCGCGCTGTGACCGTCCTGGTTCGCGATTGCCGGGATCCGCGAACCGGAACGGTCACGCGCCGGAAAGCCTGCGCGGTTCCCCGCTCAGACCAGGCCCGCGGCCACCTCGGGCGACTCCGAGGGGATCGCCCACGGTTCCGAGCTCATGCCGCCACCGGCCCGGATCGAACGCACGGAGCCGTCGGCGTCGCGCTGGTAGGTGATGTCCTCGTCGATCGATCCGAAGCGGTTGCCGTGGGTCATCCGGAGGGTGTCCGCGTCGACGACCTCGAGCCGCGTCGGGGTGACGAGCGGCTCGGGGCTCGACGGGTCGACCTCGACGAGCCGGTCCCCGATCCGGGCGATGTCGCTCACGCCCCAGGGGTTCGCGAAGCGACCGGTGAACGTGCTCGTGTCGACGTCGGCCGGCACCGGCGTGCCCGGGGCACCGGCGTCGGCCGCTGCGTCGAGGAGTTGCACGATCGCCGTGGCGATGAGGGTCGCTGGGCCGGCCGCCGCGCTCGTCAGCACGGACACGACGAGCCCGGACGCGGGGTCGAACAGCGACTGCGTGATGTGCCCGGGGAAGCCGCCGGAGTGGCCGCGGACCTCGCGGCCACCGATCCGGTCGACGATGAACCCGGCGCCGTACCCGCGGGCCGCCGGGTCCTCCGTGGCGCTCCAGGCCTTGCGCTGCGCGAGTCGCTTCGAGTGGTCGCGGAGCAGGGTGCCGCGGCCGATGACGTGCTGCGAGAAGTACCGGACGAGGTCGGACGCCGTGCCGTGGAACCCCGTCGCCGCCGCCATCGCTCGCGTGTCGACGTGGTCGAGGCGGTGCCGGGTCCGCGCGGTGTGGAACCCGGAGTAGCCGACCACGAAGTCGTCCGCGCGGGTCGGATCCCAGTCGGGACCGGTGTTCCGCAGCCCCAACGGCTCGGTGATCGACTCGCGGACGAAGTCGCCGTAGGACTTCCCGGACACCGCGGCGATGACGAGCCCGAGCAGCGAGTACCCGAGGTTCGAGTAGTTGAACGACGACCCTGCGGGGACCTTCTGCCCCCGGTCGAGGACGAGCGCGAGGAGCTCCTGTTCGTCCGGGAATGGACGTCGCTGCGACCAGTAGTCCCCGTCGTGGCCGTCCCGGATGACCCCGGCGCCCATCTCCATGAGCTCGCGGAGGGTCGCGTCGGCGAGCGGCGAGCCGCCGTCCACGAGCGCGGGGACGTAGGTGCCGACCGTGTCGTCGAGCCGGAGCGAGCCCCGCTCGGCGAGCTGCAGCAGCGCGGTCGCGGTGAACGTCTTCGAGTGCGAGGCGATGCGGAAGAGGTCGGTCGTGGTGAGGCGGCGTCCCGCTTCGACGTCGGCGTACCCCCAGGCCTCGTCGAACAGGACCGCACCGTCGTACGCGATGGCGACCTGCACCCCGGGGACGCGCAACTGCCACACCTTGTACGCGACCCACTCGCGGACGTAGGGCAGGACGGTCTCGTACGCGGCGCGGTTCGACATGCCGTCCACCCTCGCATGTGCCACGCTGGCGTGCATGCGACACACCCCGCACTTCCTGATGACCGACGTCGACGAGGTGCGGCGCCTCATCGGGGAGCACCCGTGGGCGACGATCGTCTCCCACACCGACGCCGGTCTGGTCGCGTCGCACTACCCGTTCCTCCTCGAGACGCCGGCACCGGGCGACGACCCCGACGGCCTCGTGCTCGTGTCGCACGTCGGACGCCCGGACGAGGTGGCCCACGAACTCGGACGACACGAGGTGCTCGTGGTGTTCCAGGGTCCGCACGGCTACGTCTCCCCCGCCTGGTACCCGCCGGAGCAGTTCGTGCCGACCTGGAACCACGTGACCGCGCACTGCTGGGGCACGCCGGAGATCCTGTCCGACGACGAGAACTTCCGCGTCCTCGGCGAGCTCGTCGACCACTTCGAGCGGGTGATGCCGGAGCCCGTGTCGCTCGAGGTCGACGAGGAGACGGCACGCCGGATGGCGAAGGGCACCGTCGGGATCCGCATCCGGGTCACCCGGTTCGACGCCCGCGCGAAGCTGTCGCAGAACAAGGCGCCCGAGGTCGTGGACCGGATCGTCGAGGGCCTCCGTTCGGACGGTCCCTACGCCTCGCCGGCGCTCGCCGACGAGATGGCCCGGGCACACGCGGCACGCGCGGCGACCCAGGAGGCGCGGTGAGCGAGGTCCTGCTCCGCACCGTCCGACGGGTGGGCACGTCCGGCGCCCCGTCCGACGTCCGCATCGTCGACGGTCGGGTCACCGCCGTCACGCCGGCCGGCACGCTCGAGGCCACCGACGCCGACACCGACGTCGTCGAGGCCGCCGGCGCGTGGCTCGGCCCCGGGCTCGTCGACCACCACGTGCACTTCGACCAGTGGGCCCTCGTCCGCCGCCGCGTCGACGTGTCCACCGCGGACTCCGCCGAGGCGACGGCGGACCTCCTCCACGCGGTGGCCCGCACCGGTGTGGCGGACCGTGTCCTGATCGGCCACGGCTACCGCGACGGGATGTGGCCCCGCCCCGCGCGACGCGAGCTGCTCGACCGGGTCGACCCGCGCCTCCCGGTCGTCGTCATCAGCGGCGACCTGCACGCGGTCTGGTGCAACGCCGCGGCGCTGGAGCACTTCTCCGGCGTCCTCGGACGCCCGCTCTCCACCGGCGACGACGGCGTGCTGCGCGAGCAGGACGCGTTCGACGTGACCGGCGCGCTCTCGCGGGTGCCGGACGAGGTGCTCGACGGCTTCGTCGCCGACGCGGTCGACGCGGCCGCCGCCCGCGGGGTGACGCGGGTGCGGGACCTCGAGATGGTGTTCGGACTGGACCGCTGGACCCGGCGCGTGCAGGCCGGCACCGACGGCCTCCGCGTCGACTCGGGGGTCTACCCGAACGACCTCGACGCCGCCGTCGCGCGCGGACTCCGGACCGGTGACGTCGTCCCGGGCACTCGGGGACTGGTGCGGATGGGGCCGTTCAAGGTCATCACCGACGGGTCGCTCGGCACGCGGACCGCGGCGATGACGTCGGGCGGGGGCGTGCTGGCGTACGCGTTCGAGGACCTCGTCGAGATGGTCCGCCGGGCCGTCGACGCCGGACTCGTGCCCGCCGTCCACGCGATCGGCGACCGGGCGAACACGCTGGCCCTCGACGTCTTCGAGACCGTCGGCGCCCGCGGCACCATCGAACACGCCCAGCTGCTCGCCGACACCGACGTCGAACGGTTCGCCCGACTCGGGGTGGCCGCGTCCGTGCAGCCGGAGCACGCGATGGACGACCGCGACGTCGCCGACCGGTACTGGGCCGGGATGACCGACCGGGCGTTCCCGTTCGCCTCCCTCGACCGTGCCGGAGCCCGGCTGCTGCTCGGCTCGGACGCGCCGGTGGCGCCGCTCGACCCGTGGGTGTCGATGGCCGCGGCCGTCGGACGCGACCGGGACGGCCGTGAACCGTGGCACCCGGCTGAACGGCTCGCCGTGTTGACCGCCTGGCGCGGGTCCACCGAGGGCGGTCGGGTCGGCGTCGCCGTCGGCGACGTCGCGGACCTCGTCCTGCTCGAGGCGGACCCGCTCGATGCGACCGGGTCGGGACCGCTCCGACGGGCGCGGGTCCTCGGGACCGCGATCGCCGGGCGGTTCACCCACCGCGAGGTCTGACCGGCGCTACTTCTGGTCCTTCGGGCACCAGTAGAGCTTCCGGCCGGCCATGTCGGCCACCCGGATCTCGGTGCCGCAGACCCGGCACGGCTGCCCCTCGCGGTGGTAGACCCAGTGCCGGTCCTTCCGCGACCGGACGGCCTTCGCGTGGTCGCTCTTCGACAGGCCGTCCATCGTGAGCATGAGGCCGTCGCGGACGCCGTCGTGCAGGAGCTTCGACCAGTCGTGCCAGAGCGCCTTGGCCTGCTTCACCGTGATCTTCTTGCCGGGCTTGTACGGGTCGATGCGCTGCCGGAACAGCAGCTCGGCGCGGTAGATGTTGCCGATGCCGCTCACGACGGCCTGGTCCATGAGCAGCTGCCCGATCGCGACGTTCCGCTTCCGGACGTTCTCGACGAAGGTCTTCTCGGCCTCGGGCCCGTCGTCGTTGATCGGGTCGGGACCGAGCTTGTCGAGGGCCTTCTGCACGCCGGCGGGGTCCTCGACGACGCACGCCGTCGGGCCGCGCAGGTCCGCGACGGTGTCCTCGGTGAGGATCCGGACGCGCACCTGTCCGACCGGGTCCGGCGGGAAGGCCTCGATCGGGTCCTCCGCCTTCTCCTGCTCGGCCATCCGGTAGCGGGCGAGCCGGGGCGCGCCGATCGACGACAACGACTCCTCGCCGTCGCCGTCCTCGGACAGCGCCTCGGCCGACGAGATCACGCCCGCGAAGTCCCACGCGCCGTAGAGGCCGAGGTGCACGCGCAGGAACCGGTCGCCCTCGAACTCGAGGAACATCTGCTTGCCGACCGCCCGGGCGGCGACCATGCGCGTGCCGTCGAGCTGGGCGGCGCCGGCGGCGAACCGACCCTGCGGACTGGACACCTCGCAGCGTTTGCCGACGAAGTGCCGGGAGAACTGGTTGGCGATGCGGTGGACGGAGTGACCCTCGGGCATGGGACCTGTCTACTCGGCCGAGCCGTCGATCTGCTTGCCGGCGATGTGCCCCGTCGTCTCGTACTCCGCGAGCTGCGCGATGCGACGGGCGTGGCGCTCCTCGCCGGAGAACGGCTCGGCGATGAACAGGTCGACGAAGCGGATCGCCTCGTCCTCGGTGTGCTGGCGAGCGCCGATCGAGATGACGTTCGCGTCGTTGTGCTGGCGCGCGAGGAGGGCGGTCGACTCGTTCCACACGAGCGCGGCACGGACGCCCTCGACCTTGTTCGCGGCGATCTGCTCGCCGTTGCCGGAGCCGCCGAACACCACGCCGAGCGCCTGGACGCCGGCGCGCTGGTCCTCGACCACGGCGTGCGCGGCGTTGATGCAGAACGAGGGGTAGTCGTCGAGCGCGTCGTACTCGGTCGGACCGTGGTCCACCACGTCGTGCCCGGCCTCGGTCAGGTGGGTGGCGAGGGTCTTGTTGAACTCGAGGCCGGCGTGGTCCGTTCCGAGGTGGATGCGCATGGCATCGATCCTATTCCTGCGCCTACTGCCCCCGGACCACGACGACGACGTACCGGGTGGGCTCCTCGCCCGGGTTCCGGTACACGACGTCGGCGGGCTCGCCGAGCTCGATGCGGTCCCCCGCCGCGAGCCGCGTCGGCTCACCGCCGACGACGAGTTCGAGCACGCCGTCGACCACCCAGATGCAGTGGCGCAGGAACGCGTAGGCGGACGCCGGGTAGGCCACTTCGCGGCCGGCCGGGAGGCGCACCTCGGTCACGTCCGCGGGGAAGGCCGCACTCGAGACCGGACGGCGGCGGTACCCGGTGTCGGGATCGGTCCAGGACTCGGCGGTCGCGCCGCGTTGGATGCCGCGTGCGTCGTCGGGATCGGTCGCCCTGGGCACCTCGTGCTCGAGGGCCTCGTCGAGGAGCTGCGAGATCGTCAGGCCGAAGGCGCCGGAGAGCCGCCCGAGGATCGTCGCGGTGGGGCTGGAGACCCCGCGCTCGACGCGGTTGATCATCGCGCGGGAGACACCGGACTCCTCGGCGAGCTCGGTGAGGCTCCACTTCCGTTCGGTGCGGAGCCGCTGCAGGCGCTCGCCGAGTCGTCGCTGGTCGGCGTCGTCCGCGGTTCCGGGTTCCGACTCCGGAGCGTCTACGATGTGAGACATGACGACAGCATATGCGACGAACGGTTCGGGTCCGGTCACCGTCCGGGAGTGCGAGCCGCGCGACCTCGACGTCGTGCACGCCCTGCATGTCGAGGCTGTGCTGCACTCCACCGCGATCTGGCAGGACGAGCCGCACCCGCGATCGTACTTCGACGGCTGGCTCGCCGAGCGCCGTGGTGCCGGGCTCCCCGTGCTCGTCGCCGAGGAGGACGGTGTCGTCGCCGGCTACGCGAGCTACAGCGGGTTCCGGCCGCACGCGGGCTACCGGCACACGGTCGAGCACAGCGTCTACGTGGTCGAGGCGTTCCGCGGGCGGGGTGTCGCGACGGTGCTCATGGGCGCTCTGGTGGACCGTGCACGAGCCGACGGCCACCACGTCATGATGGCGGGCATCTGCTCGTCGAACACGGGGTCGATCGCGTTGCACGAACGGCTCGGGTTCGAGACCGTCGGCGTGCTGCCCGAGGTCGGACGCAAGTTCGACCGCTGGCTGGACCTGACGCTCATGCGCCTGCCCCTCGCCTGACGGAACGGACGAGGCGGTGGCGAGCCGCGCCTCCCGTCAGTCGGTGGTGTCGAAGATCGGGCCGACCGTGCGCGAGCGCTTGAGCTCGAAGAAGCCGGGGTACTTCGCCACGGCGACGACGCCGTCCCACAGGTCGAGCGCCTCCTGGCCCGTGGGTGCCGGAGAGATGACCGGTCCGAAGAAGGCGGTGCCCTCGACGGCGATGACGGGCGTCCCGACGTCCTGACCGACCCGGTCGATGCCGTCCTGGTGGCTGGCGCGGACGGCCTGGTCGACCTCGTCCGTCCAGGCGTCCTCGAGCAGGTCGGCGTCGAGCCCGAGTTCCGCGAGCACCGCCGGCACGACCTGCTCCGGGTCCTGTTCCTGGCGGTGGTGGATGTGCTCGCCGAGCGCGTCGTAGAGCGGCTTGACGACCTCCTGGCCGAGGCGGAGCCGTGCCGCGGTCACGATGCGGGGGTAGACCTGCCCCGCGGTGAGGCGCTCGCGGTAGGTGTCCGGGACGTCCTGGTGCTCGTTGAGGACGAACAGGCTCATCACGTTCCAGGTCACGTCGAGGTCGCGGTGCCGGGCGACCTCGCCGACCCAGCGGCTCGTCATCCAGGCCCAGGGGCAGTTCGGGTCGAACCAGAACTCCACAGCGGTGCGGTCGGCGGTCGTCTTGTCCACAGTCGTGTCGGTCACGGATGCGAGCGTACGCGCGCTCGCTAGGCTGGAGGCGACCGTCCCGCCGGTGCACGACGCCGTGCCGGGACTCCCCTCCACACGGACAAGGACCGTCCGTGTGCAACCGCGAAGATGGAGCGTCCGTGCCCGGAGAGAACCTCACCCGAATCGAAGCCCAGGAACGTGCCGCGATCGTCGACGTGCAGACGTACGACGTCGAGCTCGACCTGACCCGCGGCGCCGAGACCTTCGGCAGCACCACCCGCGTCCGCTTCACCGCGACCGCCGGTGCGTCCACGTTCATCGACGCGATCACGAAGACCGTGCACTCCGTCACCCTGAACGGCACCGCGCTCGACGTCGCCGCGGTGAACGACGGCGTCCGCATCCAGCTCGACGACCTGCAGGAGCAGAACGAGCTCGTGGTCGTCAGCGACGCGCTGTACACGAACACGGGCGAGGGCCTGCACCGCTTCGTCGACCCCGTCGACGACGAGGTCTACCTGTACTCCCAGTTCGAGGTGCCGGACTCGCGGCGCATGTTCGCCGTGTTCGAGCAGCCCGACCTCAAGGCCGAGTTCACCTTCACCGTGACGGCGCCGTCCCGGTGGCAGGTCGTGTCGAACTCCCCCACGCCCGAGCCGCACGTCGACGGTGACATCGCCACGTGGGCCTTCCCGCCCACCGCGACCATCTCGAGCTACATCACGGCGCTCATCGCCGGCCCGTACGAGGTCGTCCGCGACGAACTGACGAGCAGCGACGGCCGCACCATCCCGCTCGGCGTCTTCGCGCGGAAGTCGCTCGCCGAGTACCTCGACCCCGAGTACGTCTTCGAGACGACGAAGAAGGGCTTCGCCTACTACGAGGAGAAGTTCGACGTCCCGTACCCGTTCGAGAAGTACGACCAGCTCTTCGTCCCGGAGTTCAACGCCGGCGCGATGGAGAACGCGGGCGCGGTCACGTTCACCGAGACCTACGTCTTCCGCTCGAAGGTGACCGACGCCATCAAGGAGCGCCGGGTCGTCACGATCCTGCACGAGCTCGCGCACATGTGGTTCGGCGACCTGGTCACCATGAAATGGTGGAACGACCTCTGGCTGAACGAGTCGTTCGCCGAGTGGGCCTCCACGATCGCCACGGCCGAGGCCACCGAGTGGACCGAGGCGTGGACGACGTTCCAGGCGATGGAGAAGTCCTGGGCCTACCGCCAGGACCAGCTCCCCTCGACGCACCCGATCGTCGCGACGATCAACGACCTCGAGGACGTCCAGGTCAACTTCGACGGCATCACGTACGCCAAGGGCGGCTCCGTCCTGAAGCAGCTCGTGGCGTGGGTCGGCATCGACGCGTTCTTCGCGGGCGTCTCGGCGTACTTCAAGAAGCACCACCACGGCAACACCGAGCTGCGCGACCTGCTCGTCGAGCTCGAGGCCACCAGCGGCCGCGAGCTGTCCGAGTGGTCGAAGCTGTGGCTCGAGACCGCCGGCGTGAACACGCTCCGCCCCGAGATCGAGGTCGACGAGTCCGGCGCGATCACGTCGTTCGCCGTCCTGCAGGAAGCGCCGGCCGACCACCCGACGCTCCGCCCGCACCGCCTCGCCATCGGCGTGTACGCCTTCACCGAGCACACCGACGCCCCGTTCGGCGCCGACACGGCGTCCTCCGGCGGCAAGCTCGAGCGCACGCACCGCGTCGAGATCGACGTCGACGGCGCCCGCACCGAGGTGCCCGAGCTCGTCGGCGTGCAGCGCGGCGACCTCGTCCTGCTCAACGACGACGACCTCGCCTACGCGAAGATCCGCCTCGACGAGCACTCGCGCCGGACCGCCATCGAGCACCTCGCCTCGATCGCGAACCCGCTCGCCCGCTCCATCGTCTGGGGGGCGATGTGGGACGCTACGCGCGACGCCGAGTCCCCCGCGAGCGACTACGTCCGCCTGGTCCTCGGCAACATCGCCACCGAGACCGAGTCGACGACCATCCGCACGACGCTGTCGCAGCTCCTCCTGACGACGCGCAACTACGTCGCGCCGGCGAAGGTGGACGCCACGGTCCGCACCGTGGGCGACACGCTCTGGAACCTCGCCTCGAGCGCCGAGGCCGGTTCGGACGCGCAGTTCCAGTTCGTGAAGTTCTTCGCGCAGATCGCGTCGACGCCCGAGCACGTGGCGACGCTCGCCGGGCTGCGCGACGGCTCGGTCACGCTGAGCGGTCTCGAGATCGACACCGACCTGCGCTGGGAGCTGCTCGAGGGTCTCGTGCTCGCCGGTGCCGCCTCCGGTGCCGAGATCGACGCCGAGCTCGCGGCCGACAAGACCGCGTCGGGCGAACAGGCCGCCGCGCGTGCCCGTGCGACCATCCCGACGGCCGAGGGCAAGCTCGCGGCGTTCTCGTCGCTCGTGGACTCGGCCGAGCTGCCGAACGCGATCGTGCGCCAGACCACGGTCGGGTTCCAGCACGTGAACAGCCCGGTCGTGCTCGAGGGGCTCGTCCCGAAGTACTTCGACGTGCTCACGCGCATCTGGGCCGAGCGCAGCTACCACATGGCCGACACCATCGTCTCGGGGCTCTACCCGGCGCCGCTCGCGTCGGCCGAGCTCCGGGACGCGGCGGTCGCGTGGCTCGAGGCGCACCCCGAGACGCCGGCGCTCCGTCGCATCGTGTCCGAGAGCGTCGCCGGGACCGAGCGCGCCCTGCGGGTCCAGGCAGCGGACGCCTGAGCAGCGGATGAGGATCGGCGGGGTCCTGGCGTTCCCCAGGGGATGCCAGGGCCCCGCCCTCTAGCATCGACCGGATCATGACCTTGGTTGCAGTTCCCTCCCCGACCCCGTCCGGCGCGGCAGAGGCCGTCTCGCAGTCGTTCGGCGAGTTCGTCGACACGTGGCACATCCCGATCACGATCGTCATCACGATCCTCGCCGCTCTCGTCCTGCGGCTGATCCTCCGGCACTCCATCAAGGGGATCGTCGACCGCGTCGTGACCGGTGTGAAGAAGCGCCAGGGCGCGACGGACACCCAGGCACTCATCGCCTCACCGATCCAGACCGCCCGGGTCGTCCAGCGCACGCGCACGCTTGGCAGCGTGCTCGAGAACCTCGCGACGGTGATCGTCGTCGTGCTCGCGCTCGTGGTGATCATCCCGCTGGTCATCCCGAACGCCGCGGTCGGCATCGTCGGTGGCGCCTCGCTCGTCGCGGCCGGGCTCGCGGTCGGCGCGCAGAGCATCGTGCGCGACCTGCTCTCCGGCATCTTCATGATCCTCGAGGACCAGGCGGGCGTCGGCGACGTCGTCGACACGGGCCAGGCGACCGGCGTCGTCGAGAACGTCGGGCTGCGGGTCATGCAGATCCGTGACGTGAACGGGATCCTCTGGTTCGTGCCGAACGGGCAGATCCTGCGCGTCGGGAACCTCTCGCAGGGCTGGTCGCGGGTGCTCGTCGACATCACCGTCCCGTACGACACCGACATCGACGCCGTGCAGGACGCCCTCCTCAAGGCGGCGGTCACGATGTCGCAGGAGCCCCGGTGGCGCCAGCGCATCGTCGAGAAGCCGGAGATCTGGGGCATGCAGTCGATCACCGACGCCGGCATGGTGTTCCGCCTCGTCGTGAAGACCCGGGCGTCCGAGCTCGACGTCGTCGGCCGCGAGCTCCGGGTCCGCCTGAAGCACGCCGTCGACGAGCTCGGCGTGACCCTGCCCGCCATGGCGATGATCATGCCCGCCGGGTGGGAGAACGCCACCTCGATCAACGGCCTCCGCACCGTACGCACCCAGCCCACACCGGCACCGACGAAGCCGCGGCGCAGCCGGAACCTCCTCGGTCAGCCGATCCGGACCGACGACCCCGACTCCGGGAAGGACCCCCGATGACCGACCCCACCCCGCCCGCCCAGCCGATCACGCTGCGGGTCGGCCAGCACGGCGCCTCGGCCACGGGTTCGCTCTACGAGCGCATCGGCGGCGCACCCGCCTTCGACCGCCTCGTCCGCCGCTTCTACGAGGGCGTGCAACAGGACGACGTCATCTGGCCGATGTACCCGGCCGACGACCTCGAGGGCGCGATCTGGCGCCTCTCGACGTTCCTGCAGCAGTACTGGGGCGGCCCCGGCACGTACAGCGCCGAACGCGGTCACCCCCGGCTGCGGATGCGCCACCAGCCGTTCCGGATCACGCCGGAGGCGCGTGAGCGATGGCTCCACCACATGCGCGACGCGGTCGAGTCGCTCGGCCTCGCACCCCTCGACGAGGCCGAGCTGTGGGCGTACCTCGACCGCGCGGCGCACGCGATGACGAACACCTTCGACTGACGTCAGCGGACGCCCGAGCCGTCGGCGAGGTCCTGCACGAGGGTGGGCCGGGTCGGGTTCCACCCGAACACGGTGCGCGCGTGTGCGCCGGAGGCCTCCTGGTGGAGCAGCAGCGCATCGGCGGAGTCGGCGCCGAGGCGCTCGCGGCTGGCGTCGACGCTCTCGGCGACGACCGGCGAGCCGTGTGCGCCCGCCTCCGCGATCTCGCGGACCGTCGGGTTGTCGCCGGTGGCCGCGACGACGTAGCCGTCCTGCTCGCCGCGGTGGAGCGCGAGGACGTAGAGCTCGCCGAGGTCGTCGACGTGCACCGTCGTCCACCGCTGGGAACCGTCGCCGACGAGCCGGACCTCGTGATCGCCGTCGCCGACGAACATCGCGGGGATGCCGGCTCCGCGGCCGTACACGATGCCAGGGGCGATGATCGTCGTGCGGACCGCACTGGCCCGCACCGTGGCCTCGTTCGGCACCCGCCACGCGGTGAGCGCGGGCGGCGACACCGGTGACTGCTCGGAGATGTCGGTGGAGTTCCCGAACGTGAAGATCCCGCCGGTGTGCACGAACGGCTTCCGGGTGCCGTCGAGCGCTGCGAGCACCGTCCGGATGAAGTCCGGGTCGATGCGCTCGGCCGAGGCGGTGTGCACCACGGCGTCCGCCTCGTGGGCGAGGCTCCGGACGACGTCGGTGTCGGTGACGTCACCGACGAGGGCATTGCCGCCGGCGTCGCGGACGGCCTGCGCCTTCTCGTCGGTGCGGACGAGGGCGGTGACCTCGTGCCCGTGGGCGACGAGTGCGCGGAGGACCGAGGAACCGATGTAGCCGGACGCGCCGGTGAGGAAGACGTGCATGGCGCCAGCCAACCACCCGCCGTCGGGAGCGGGCTGCCTACGAGGTGAGGGTCCAGGCGCGACGCTTGACGAGCACGTGCCCGCGCGACGTGGTCAGGCGGCTCCAGGGTCCGGTCTCGAACAGCCGGACGGGGTCGTGCCCGAGGAACCCGAGGCTCTCCCCCGCGAAGCCGGCACCGGCCGGGACGTGCTCGATGCCCGCGACCGGACGCCCCCACACCTCGGAGCGGACCTTGCGGACGATCGCGTCGCCCGCGTTCGTCGGGACGGCGTCGGCGACCTCGGCGATGCCGTCCCGGGCGGCACGGCGCAGGAGCTCCGGCGAGACGTCGGGCAGCGGGACCCACCCGCCCCGGGGCGGGGAGATCGCCGCCCAGGTGACCGTGTGGACCTCGAGCGGCAGCTCCACCTCGATCGGGGTCGCCCGCGTGGGGTCGGCGCCGTCGGCGTGTTCGGCGTCCTGCGCGTCGGCGAGCAGCCGCAGACGTTCCTGCAGCGAGGCGAGCGGGACGACCGCGTCGATCGTCGCCGGCTGCGCGAGCGAGAACGTCCGGAGCCCGAGCACGGTCGGCAGCTCGTCGAGCAGGCCGAGCGGGTAGAGGATCGCGGTGTAGACCGCGAGGACGCCGGAGTCCGCGATGAGGCGGACCGAGCCGTCCTCGATGCGGGCGGCCCGTCCGAGGTAGGTGCGCAGGTCCCCGAGGGAGGCTGCGTCGGGAAGCGTGAACGAGGTGCCCATGTCACCCCGAAGCCTACCGGCAGGACCCGGCGGCGCGGCGTTCGTAGACTGCACGGTGTGAACGGCGAACCGGACTTCCTGCGTACCCTCCGACTCGAGGACACGGGCGCGAGCACGGGCGAGACGATCCTCACCGGTGCGAGCCACTGGTCGCCAGGGGGCCGAGTCTTCGGTGGGCAGGTGCTCGCGCAGTGCATCGTCGCCGCGCAGGCCACCATCGAGGACCGCGACATCCACTCGATGCACGGCTACTTCCTGCGCCCCGGTGACATCGACGTGCCGATCACCTTCGGCGTCGAGCGCATCCACGACGGCCGGTCGTTCGCTGCGCGCCGGGTGCAGGCGTACCAGCGCGGCGTGCCGATCTTCTCGATGATCGCGTCGTTCCAACGCCCGGACGCCGGCGTGGAGCACCAGGACCCGTTCCCCGTCGACGTGCCGGAGCCCGAGTCGCTGCCCTCGGCCTCCTCGATCCTGTCCGCCATCGACCACCCGGTCGCCCGGGCCTGGGCGGAACGCTCGATCGACCTGCGGCACGTCGAGGGTCCGGTGTTCGTCGACGTGCAGGGCGAGCACGTCGCGCACCAGGCGGTGTGGTTCCGGGTGGAGGGCGACCTCCCCGCCGACCCTGCGCTCCACCGTGCCGTCCTCGCCTACGCGAGCGACCTGTCCATCCTCGAGCCGATCATGCGCCGGCACGGGGTCGCCTGGGGAACGCCGGGCGTGAAGAGCGCGAGTCTCGACCACGCGATGTGGTGGCACCGCGACGCCCGTGCCGACGAGTGGGTGCTCTACACGCAGGAGTCCCCGAGCGCACAGGGCGGTCGGGGACTCGCGTTCGGCCGGATGTTCTCGCCGGACGGACGGCTCCTCGCATCGGTCGCGCAGGAGGGGATGATGCGCGTCCCCCGCTGATGCACACATCGGTGCGTGATCCGTCCCACAGCGGCGCTCGAGCCGTCCTCAGCGGCGCTCGATCCGTCCTCAGCGGCGCTCGATCCGTCGTTGGGGGCCGGATCCGGTCCGTGCTACGGGCGGGAGAACGCCACCGGGGCTTCGACGTAGTCGGCGCACGCCGCTCGCTCGGCCTCGGTCAACCGGCGCGGACGGTTGCTGACCGCGTCGACCATCACGAGCGCCGTGGTCGCCCGGGTGTACAGCACCGCGGGCTCCTGTCCGACCGGTGACCAGACCTCGTAGGACACGTCGATGCTCGCCCCGCCGAGCCGCCCGATCCACATCTGGATGTCGAGCGGCTGCCGCAGGTACGGGATCGACGCGAGGTACTCGAGGCGCTGTGCCGCGATGACGGTCATCGTGCCGGACCCGGGACGGCCGTCGATGATCGGCTCGGGGACGGACCCGTCCGGCGCACGTTCCTCGGGGTCGGGACCCCAGAACCCCACGATGCGCGCCTCTTCCAGGAGACGCAGCATCGCGGAGTTGTTGACGTGCCCGTACGCGTCGATGTCGCTCCACCGCATGCGGACCGGAGCGTGCAACCGCACCACGGTCAGTCGCGGGTGAGCTTGCGGTACGTCGCCCGGCCGGGCTTCGCCGCATCGGCGCCGAGACGCTCGATCTTGTTCTCCTCGTACGCCTCGAAGTTGCCCTCGAACCAGTACCAGTTGGGGGTGCCGTCCTCGTTCAGGCCCTCCCACGCGAGGATGTGCGTCGCGATCCGGTCGAGGAACCACCGGTCGTGGGTGATGACCACGGCACAACCGGGGTACTCGAGCAGGGCGTTCTCGAGGCTGCCGAGGGTCTCGACGTCCAGGTCGTTCGTCGGCTCGTCCAGGAGCAGCAGGTTGCCGCCCTGCTTGAGCGTCAGCGCCAGGTTCAGACGGTTGCGCTCACCACCGGACAGGATGCCGGCACGCTTCTGCTGGTCCGGCCCCTTGAAGCCGAACTGCGAGACGTAGGCCCGCGACGGGATCTCGGTCTTGCCCACCTGGATGTAGTCGAGTCCGTCGGACACGACCTCCCACAGGTTCTTGTTCGGGTCGATGCCGCCACGGCTCTGGTCGACGTACGAGATGTCGACCGTCTCACCGATCTTCAGCGTGCCGCCGTCGAGCGGCTCGAGGCCGACGATCGTCTTGAAGAGCGTGGTCTTGCCGACGCCGTTCGGGCCGATCACGCCGACGATGCCGTTGCGGGGCAGCGTGAAGGACAGGTCGTCGATGATGACGCGCTCGCCGAACTGCTTGTGGAGCTTCTCGGCGTCGATGACCTGCGAACCCAGGCGGGGTCCGACGGGGATGACGATCTCCTCGAAGTCGAGCTTGCGCGTGCGCTCGGCCTCGGTGACCATCTCCTCGTAGCGGGCGAGACGCGCCTTGGACTTCGCCTGGCGTCCCTTCGTGTTGCTGCGGACCCAGTCGAGCTCCGACGACAGCCGCTTCGCGAGCTTGGCGTCCTTCTTGCCCTGGACCTCGAGGCGAGCACGCTTCTTCTCGAGGTAGGTCGAGTAGTTGCCCTCGTACGGGTACAGACGACCGCGGTCGACCTCGGCGATCCACTGCGCGACGTGGTCGAGGAAGTACCGGTCGTGGGTCACGGCCAGGACGGCACCGTGGTACTGCTGCAGGTGCTGCTCGAGCCAGAGCACGGACTCGGCGTCGAGGTGGTTGGTGGGCTCGTCGAGGAGGAGCAGGTCAGGCTTCTGGAGCAGGAGCTTGCAGAGCGCCACACGACGCTTCTCACCACCGGAGAGGTGCGTGACCAGTTCGTCCCCCGGGGGGCACTGGAGCGCGGCCATCGCCTGCTCGAGCTGCGAGTCGAGGTCCCACGCGTCCGCCGCGTCGATCTCCTCCTGCAGCGTGCCCATCTCGGCGAGCAGTGCGTCGAAGTCGGCGTCCGGCTCGGCCATCAGCGCGGAGATCTCGTTGAAGCGCGTGATCTTGGCGTGGATCTCGCCGACGCCCTCCTGCACGTTCTCGAGCACCGTCTTGGACTCGTCGAGCTCCGGCTCCTGCATGAGGATGCCGACGGTGAAGCCCGGTGTGAGCTTCGCCTCGCCGTTGGACGGCTGGTCGAGACCCGCCATGATCTTCAGGATCGTCGACTTGCCCGCACCGTTCGGCCCGACGACGCCGATCTTGGCGCCGGGGAGGAACGACATCGTGACGTCGTCGAGGATCAGCTTGTCGCCGACCGCCTTGCGGGCGCGGACCATCTGGTAGATGTACTCAGCCATATCGCGCCAAGTGTACTGACAGTGCGGGTCCCGCGTCTGCCGTGCCGTCGGTTCGCCGTATCCCGCACGGGGGCTGTTGCGCTCGCCGACTTCGACGTACGGTTTCCCCGCTCCGCACCGGGAGCAGGGTCGTCCGACCACCGGAGAGGATCAGGTCATGTTCACCAAGCGTCTGCGCCGCCTCGCGCTCCCCATCGCGGGTGCCACCGCGCTCACCGTCGCGCTCCTGGCGCCGGCGAGCGCTGCCTCGGCGGCGTCGCCCGTCCCGCACGGCAGCCCCTACGTGCAGTACACGGCGCACCTCGTGGAGAACGGGTCCGGCACCGGGTACTCGTCCTACATCAACGTCCACGACGCCCACAACAACGCCTTCGCCGTGGGGATCCAGTCGGACACCGCGTCGACCGTGAGCAAGGGGCAGCCGCGGTTCATCTGGGAGCGCGTGCAGAACGGCAAGTTCACGTACGGCTACATGGGCGGCGCGTCGCACAGCAAGACCTCGGTCGGGCTGCGCTGGTACAAGAACGACGTCGCGTCGGTCATCCTCAACAACCGCACGGTCGGCACGATCGCCCTGAACCTCGACGGACGGCTGTTCTTCAACGCCGAGGCGAACGCCCGCGTCAACGGGGACGTAGTGCACTCGCAGGTCAACGACATCTCGATCAAGGTCGGCGACTCGTCGGGCCGCACCGGGCTCGCCGGCAAGTGGGACACGAGCTTCACGTTCCACGGCCTCAAGGCGAAGCAGACGAACAGCCCGAAGGTCCAGGGCGCGAGCTTCTCGATCGACGGCCGTGTCTCGGGTCTCCCGCGTGGCGGCAACTGGGACACGACCGAGGTCGCCGGCATCGCGATGATCGCGCAGAACTGGCGGTAGCCCCGCCCGGACGGCGGCGGGTGCCGGTTCAGGCCGCGGCACGCTCGTCGCCGTCCACCGTCGGGTCGTCGCCGACCGCGTCGAACGGGTGGTCGAGGATCGCCGCCGTGTGGCGGGCCGCCTCGGCGCCGTCCGGGAGCTCCTCGACGGCGTCCGGTTCGCCCTGGTGGTCCGGTCCGACCCGGTGGTCCGGCCCGGGGCCGTCGTCGGTGGGGACGGCGCCGACCTCACCCGTGACCGGGTCCACGACGGAGACGATCGCGGGGGTGCTGCCCGGAGCCACTGTGGACTCCCCCGCGTGGCGCGGGACGCGGACCCAGTTGCTGATGCCCCACGCGAGGTCGTGCCCGAGCGCCTCGGCGTCGATCTCGACGGACGTCCCGCCCCGGCCGTCGCGCTCCCACGTGCGGATGCGGATGCGGCCGGTGACGACGATACGGTCCCCCTTCTTCAGGGAGCGGTGCACGTTGGCCGCGAGCGACCGGAAGGCGGTGACGGTGTACCAGTTCGTGGCGCCGTTGCTCCAGGTGGAGGTCGTCCGGTCCCAGCGTCGGGAGGGCGAGGCGAGGCGCATGCTCGTGATGGCGATGCCGGTGTCGGTCACGAGGTGACGCGGCTCGGTGGCGATGATCCCGCAGACGGTGATGGTGTCGTTCATGGGTCGATCGTCATCGAGCCCCGGGGGGGCCCCCCCCCCCCCCCCCCCCACAGTGTTTGGGGGGAGCGGGGGGGTGGGGGGGGGGGGGGCGGGGACCCCCCCCCCCACCCCCACCCCCCCGCACCGCGGGCCGCCCACCCCGACC
>NZ_JBFPFM010000024.1:0-50772 GCF_047977705.1 Curtobacterium sp. LFS084 | reverse complement strand
CCCCCCCCCCCGCCCGCCCGCGCCCCCCCCCCCCGCGCCCCGCGGGGGGGGCCCCCCGCGCCGCCGCAGCCCGCCGGGGGGCCCCCAGGCCGGGCACCGGCCCCGGCCACTGGCCCCCCGGGGCCGAGTCTCGGCGTCGCGGGGAGCGCGGCGCGCAGCGCGCGGCGCGCGGCCGCGGCGGCGCGACCGCGCTGCGTCAGCTCTTCTCGCAGGCGATCCCGTCGGCGTCGCGGTCGAGCTTCTTGTTCGCCGCGTACAGCGCGTCGTCCTTCTTCACGGTGCCCTTGAGCGCGCGGTACGTCACCTTGCCGGCCGAGGTCACCCGGTTCTTCGTGACGGACTTCTTGGCGATCCCGCCCGAGTAGACCTTCTGCACCGCGGTGCAGTTCTTGTAGACGGTGGGGGCGGCCTCGGCGGTCGAGGTGCCGCCGACGACGGCGGTCGCGGCGAGGACGGCGGTGGCGGCGGCGATGCTCAGGGTTCGGGTGATGTGCACGGACTGAGGATAGTTCGAGGATGGCGGCACCGGGTACCCCAGTCCGAGGCGCGTCGACGGCGAGACCGGTCCGAGGTGCGTCGACAGCGAGCCCGGTCCGAGGCGCGCCGTCGGCGGTCCGGGGCATGCTGGGGCGCATGGACGGCGAGATGCTGCACGAGGTCGCGATCCGCACCGCGATGGGGCTGCCCGCGGTGGTGGAGACCCAGCCCTTCGGCGAGGGCGCCTTGGTCTACAAGGTCGTCGGGAAGATGTTCGTGATGACGTCCGTCCTCCGGGACGTCCCGATCGTCAATCTCAAGTGCGCGCCACCGCACGGCGCCGCCCTGGTGCGCGACCACGCCGAGATCACCCCCGGGTGGCACATGAACAAGGAGCACTGGATCACGCTGTCGCCGGGCGACGGCATCGACGAGACCCTCGTCGAGGACCTCGTCGGCAACGCGTACGACCTCGTCGTGGCGAAGCTCCCCGCGGCGAAGCGCCCGATCGACCCCGTGCGCCGCGCGCAGCAGGGCTGACGGTCGGCGCTCCGCTCAGGCGGTCGTCCGCGCGAGGACCTTCGACGCCTCGCGGACGACCTTCGGTGCGAGCCCACCCGTCCTCGGGCCGCCGGGCCCCGGACCGTGTCCGGACGCCAGCACCGCCTCGGCCTGCTCGGGCGTCAGCCCCCGGAAGAGCTGGCCGATCGTGACGCCGTGGTCGGGCCGACGGGTGACGACGACGGGGTCACCGGCGGACACCGGCCCGGACCGCACCACGCGGAGGTACGCGCCCGGTCGGCCCTCCTCCGTGAACCGCTTCACCCACTTGTCCACGCGCATCCGGCGCGCGAAGGTGCCGCAGGGGATGCGCGGGATCGTGACCTCGAGCTCGAGGGTCTCGCCGATCCGCCAGCGCTCACCGGTGACGGCGCCGGTGACGTCGATGCCCGAGGTGCGCAGGTTCTCACCGAACAGCCCCGGCGGCACGTCGCGGTCGAGGAGGTCGGCGAAGTACGCCGCGTCCTCGTCCGCGTAGGCGTACACCGCCTGGTCCGCGCCGCCGTGGTGCTTCCGGTCCGCCTGCACGTCGGCGTACAACCCGAGCGGGCGGATCCGGACGGGGCCGTCGACGGGACGCTTGTCGATCGCGGTCACGCCGATGGTCCCGGAGTCCGGCAGCAGGCGGTCGACGCGGCAGACGGCGGTGACGAGGGACATGCCCACAAGCCTGCCGCAGTTCTCGTGTGCGGAGAAGTGTGACGATCCGGGTGTCCGCCCCGTCCCATCGGTGGACGACACCGATGGAGGAACCCACCATGACCCGAACCGCACCCGCTGCCCACCCGGCGCACGCCGTGCGTCCGGCACCCGTCCGTGTCGGGGACGAGCACGTCCTGGCGCAGGTCCGCATCCGATCGCTGGCGGCGCGACCCGTCGGACCGATGAAGGTCCTGCACACACAGGAATCCCCGACCCCGCACCGGTAGAAGGAGACCGTGCCCCACCAGCCCCTCACCGACCTCGACGACGGCGTCCTCGCCGGTCGATCGGCCGACGGCGACGTCCGGGCGTTCGAGGTCCTCATCCGACGGCACACGCCGCTGCTCCGCGCCTACGCGCGACGGACCCTCGGGTCGACCGACGAACTCGACGACGTCGTGCAGGAGACGTTCATCACCGCCTGGAACCAGCTCGACACGCTGGAGGACGGCGCCCGGGTCAAGGCGTGGCTCATGCGCATCCTCAGCCGGAAGTGCATCGACCGCATCCGGGCCCGTCGTTTCCACGACGACGTGACCGAGCTCGAGGTCGAGGCGCCGTCGGACGACGCTCCGGACCGCGTGGCCGAGGCCCGTTCCCGCGAGGAAGCGGTCGAGACCGCGCTCGCGGAACTCCCCGAGGCGCAACGGCGGACGTGGCTGATGAAGGAAGTGCTCGAGTACTCGTACGAAGCGATCGCGGAGGAACTGGACCTCCCGCCCTCGACCGTCCGCGGCCTGCTGTCCCGGGCGCGCAAGAACATGATCCGTCTCATGGAGGGATGGCGATGACCGAATCCGATCCCGTCCGACTCGACTCCCTCGAACCCGACGACCTCGACGGCCACACGATCGACGAGCTGGCCGACTACCTCGACGCCGGGATGCACCCGGCCGACCCGAGCATCGACCACTCCGCCGCGTGCCAGAACGCCCTCGCGGCCATCGTGCGGCTCCGGCAGTCGTCGCTCGGCTCGCTCGAGGCCGCGGCCGAACAGGAGGCCCCGGCCGACGAGTCGTGGATCAGCGGCGTGCTCGCCAACATCTCGCTCGAGGCCCGCGCCGGGCGCGACGTCCCGCTCCGTCCGGTGGCGCCCACCGAGCGTCCCGTGATGACCGAGGGGGCCATCCGCTCCCTCGTGCGCACCGCCGGCGACGCGGTGCCCGACGCCCTCATCGCACGCTGCACGCTCGAGGGGGACGTCACCGAGCTCGGCGCGCCGGTCCGGGTCGTCGTCGAGATCGCGGTCCGCGCCGGGTCGACGATCCAGCGGGTGGCGTCGGACATCCGCGAGACCGTCGCCGAGGTCCTCGCGACCGAGACGGACCTCGTCGTGGCGTCCGTGGACGTCGTGGTGCGGGACCTCCTGCCACCCTCGACCGACGAGCCGGACGACGACGCCGAGGAGGACCGAGCATGAGCACCCAGGACGAGACCTTCGCCGAGATCGAGGCCGCCGTCCTCGCTGTCCCCGGGGTCGCCGAGCTGTACCGCGCACGCCCGACGCTCGGCAGCGCGGTCGACGCGGCGAAGCGCCTCGCGTCCCGCGCCTCGGTCGCGCACGTGGTCCTCGACGACGACGTGCTCCGCGTCGTGATCGGCACCGACGGTTCCGTGCCGGCCCCGGAGACCGCGCGTGCGGCGCACCTCGCGGCGCTCGACGCCGCGACCGCGCACGGCCTGCCGCTCAGCCGCGTCGACGTGCGGATCGCGCGCGTCGGCTGACGTTCCCTCCTGAGGGACGGGAGGCACGGTGCGGGCCCGCACCGCGCCTCCCGTCCTGCAGTGGGTGCCGTCCACGGCACGGACCCGCGGGTCCGGCGTCGGGTCACGGCCGACGGTCGGCCACCTCGAGGACGACGACCACCGCGGCGACGAGCACGGCCGTCGTCACGAGGGACGCCGCCGGGACGGCGATGCTCGCGAGCACCGCGACGGCGAGGACCACGACGACGACGTTCCACCGGAGGCTGAGCGACGGGCGGAGCGCCAACGCCCAGATCGACAGCACGAACAGGGCGACCGGCACCGCGATCGTCGCGGCGACGGTCGCGTGCGACAGGTCGGCCTCGCCCGCGTCCGCGCTCACCGCGACCTCGATGCCCGCGGGGAGCGCTCCGGCCGCGGCGAAGACGAGGTAGTGGCCGTAGCCGAACACGAGCGCGGTCGGCAGGGAGCGGATGCGGTCGTGCTGCTCGCGGGAGAAGTAGATCCACCACAGTCCGGCGACGATCACGAGCCCGCACGCGGCCAGGACCAGCAGCGAGCCGAGGTGGTCGGCGTGCGCGATGCCGTCGATGACCGCGTTCGCCGACGCGACGAGCCCCTCGCCGAGGACGATGAGCGTGAACAGCGAGTACCGCTCGGCGATGTGCCGGGTGTGCCACGGGGTCGTCTGCGCGCCGGCCTCGGCGAACGGCGGGACGAGGACCTCGAGCAGGACGAGCACCGGGACCACGCCGAGCGCGACGTCGTCGGGCAGGAGGAGGGCGAGCACCCAGAGCACCTGGACCACGACGATCCCCGCCGCGTACCGGAGCGCCGTCCGCCGGAACCGCGGCGACGAGACGGCGACCCGGAGCCACTGCCCGACCAGCGCGAGCCGCATGACGACGTACCCGAGCACCACGATCGTGGTCGACCCCTCGACCATCACGGCGTGCACCCCGGCGGCGAGCACGAGCACCCCCGCCATCTGCACGAACGTCATCACCCGGTAGAGCCAGTCGTCGGTGTCGAACGAGGTCGCGAACCAGGTGAAGTTGATCCACGCCCACCAGATGGCGAAGAAGACGAACGCGTACGCGAGGACGGCGGACGAGACGTGCCCCTCGACCTCGATCTCGTGCAGGTTCGTCGCGGCGAACCCGACCGCGACCACGAAGACGAGGTCGAAGAGGAGCTCGAGGGGACTGGCGGCGCGGTGGTCCTCGGTGGGGTCGCGCGGCGCCATGCGGCGGAGTCCGATGGTGGTCACGTGCGCATGCCTACACGACGAACGACCCCGGGTGCAGGACCCGGGGTCGTTCATCGTCGGTGCAGCGCGTCGACTCAGTAGAAGTTCGACGCCTGCGAGTGCGCCCACGCGGCGCAGGGCGTGCCGTACGCGTCGTTGATGTACTGCAGCCCCCAGGTGATCTGGGTGGTCGCGTTCGTCTGCCAGTCCGAGGCGATCGTCGCCATCTTCGAGCCGGGGAGCGCCTGCGGGATGCCGGTCGCCCCGCCGTTCGCGTTCACGGCCTGGTAGTTCCAGCCGGACTCCTTGGTCCAGAGGTTGTCGAGGCACCGGAACTGGTCGGCACCCCAGCCGTACTTCGACGAGGCCATCGAGCTCGCGGTCGCCTTCGCACCGGCGACCGTGTTCGCGGCCGCCTGCTTCCGAGCGGCCTCGGCTGCGGCGGCACGTTCGGCTGCGGCGCGCTTCGCGGCGGCGGCCGCGGCGGTCTTCGCGTCGGCGTCGCGCTTGTCCTGCACGGCGCTGGCGTCCGCGACCTCGGTGGTGGCGTCGACCGTCGAGGAGATCCGCGAGGTGAGCGCGGCGCCGGAGAGCGACCGGTAGTCGTCGAGTGCGTCGATCCGGCGCTCGAGCGTCGCGGTGTCCGTCTTGTCGTTCGCCGCGTCGACGACCGTCTCGGCCGTGGCGATGGTCGCTGCGGCCTGCGCCCGGTCGAGGGCGGTGCCGGCGAGGGCCGGTGCCGCGGTGGCGCTGGCGGTCGGCATGCCGAGGGCCTCGCCGATCGCGGGCTGCGTGCCGACGGTGGCGATGCCTCCGGCGACGGCGAGGACGGCGGCTCCGCCCACGATGAGCGTGGTGGGGCGGCGGAGCGCACGACGGAGTCGCCGAGTGGGGGAGTTCAGGGCCTCACGTCTGGTCGAGGCCGTGGTGGTCGGGAGGTCGGTGTTGCGTCCTGTCATCGGTTCCGGTGGTCGGCCGACTCTGGGGTGCGTGCCGCGTGACGCTGCGTGCGGGGGATGGGGGAGCGCGCAGGGGTGGACGAGTCCACGTCCGTCGTCAGGGGCTCGCGAGCCGGGGGAGGACCGGACGGTGGTGTGGGGCCCGTCCGTCCGCCGACGTGCGGCCGTGGGGGTGGCCGCCGCTGGGCGAAGCCGCCACGATGACCGGTGTTGCTGGGCACAGCGTCCAGTTTGGCTGGCAGAACCGTCCGTCCACCCGTTGGTAACGGTTCGGTAACGACCGGATCACGGAGCCGAGGTGTGAGCTTCCTGGGTGCGCTCGCCCTGGGCCACGCGCTCGAGTGCGTCGAGTGCGGCGGCGATGGCGTCGACGTCCGCCTCGGGGAGGTCGGCGATGAGCTCGGCGACGATGCCGGTGCGCGTGGACCGTGCCTGTTCGACCGCCGCGGCACCCTCTGGTGTGGCCGTCACCATGAAGGCGCGACCGTCCCGCGGGTCGGCCTCGCGCTCGATGAACCCGCGCTGCTCCAGCTCGGTGAGGATGCGGGTCATGGTCGGCTTCGTGACGACCTCGATCCGCGACAGGTCGCCGGGGCGCAGGGGTCCCTCGCGTTGGATCGTCGCGAGCGCGGACACGATGCCGTACCCGAGCGCGGCCGAGTCGGACCGGGCCCGTCGGTTGATCCGGCCGACCGCGGCGGCGAGGCGCGAGGCGATCTCGGTGCGGTCCGGCTGACGGTGGCTCATGCGGTGCTCCGTGGCGGTCGACGGGGTGGTCGGGGCGATGCTACCGGCTCGCCGGGCCGTGTGACTGGGAGCGACGAGCGGCTGGGCGAGGCTCCGGCACGGACCGTCCGGAACGGGTCACGCCCGCCTCGCGAGTGCGGGACGGGCGTGTTCCTGTACGGGGACTCAGGCGAGGTCAGCGCTTCTCGCCCGGCAGCAGGTGGATGGCCTCGGTCGCGAGCTCGGCCTCGATGTTGTCGCCGGACGCCGTGGCCTCGCGCAGTCGTCGGAAGTCCGCCGTCATCCGGTCCCAGTCGACGAGTTCGTCGAGGTTCGGCAGACGCAGGCGGAACGCGAGACCGTCCATGGTGTCCCGGCAGACGCGCTGGAGGTTCTCGTTGCCGCACTCCTCGACGTAGCGGGCGAACACGGCGAGGGCGTCACGGTTCACCGCAGCGACGTCGTGCGCCTCGTAGTCCGCGATCGTGGCGTCGAGCTGCGCGAGGATCTTCTTCTTCGCGCCCGCACCGAGCCGCGGGACCGCGAGTCGGACGACCCCGCCGAACAGGACGCCGAGGGTCTGCAGCGCCTCGACCACCTCGGCCGGGTTCGGGGTGGTGACGCGGGTGTACCGGTTCGGTGCCATCTCGATGAGGCCGGCGCGGGCGAGCTGGCTCAGGGCCTCGCGGATCGGGGTGCGGGAGACGCCGAGCCAGGCGATGAGCTCGTCGTCGTTCAGTCGCTCGCCGGGCTCCAGCGTGCCGTCCATGATCGCGGCGTGGATCTTCAGCCGGACGGTGTCGCGGAGCAGCTGGTGCTCGGTGGGTGCACTGCTGGGGACCGGCATGCGGGTTCCTCCGGGATCGGGGCATCGGGTCGGTTGCTCGGCACCGGTGGGTGCGGGCGCACCGTTCACCGTACCTGATATGTGAACGGTGTCCCGCCCGGCCCGGAGCGGGTCAGTCGTGGGGTCGGAGCAGCCGGAGCGTCACCGGGTCCGCGGTCCCGCCGAACCACCGGTCGAGGACCGCCCGGAACGGCCGGGGGTCCGTCGCGGCCTCGGCGAAGAGGGTCATCGACGACCGGAGTTTCATTGCGTCGACACCGCCGAACAGCTCGTCGACCGACCGTGCCGGTGCTGCCAGGGCAGCGGCGGACGCCTCGAGCAGCCGGGGGCCGAGGACGGGGTGGGCGAGGTACGCCCGGGCTTCACCGAGGTCGTCGAGCGCGTACTGCTGGGCGGTGGGCGAGCGGCCGAGGCCGGTGAGCTGCGGGAACACGAACCACATCCAGTGCGAGGACTTCCGGCCGTGGCCGAGCTCGGCGACGGCGGTGTCGAACACCCCCTGCTGGGCGCGGACGAACCGCTCGAGGTCGTGCGGGTCCTCGCTCACCGCACCACGTCGCCCCACGCGTAGCGGACGGTGGTGCCGTCCACGACGAGGAGCGAGTCCGGATCGCGGCCGAGCAGCCCCGGCACCCCGACCGCGTCCGGCAGGTCGCCGGCGAGGCGCTCGAGCCGCGCCGACCGGATCGTCAGGGGCGGGTGCTGTCGCTGCCAGAAGATCGTCTGCGCGAGGTGTCGGGCATGGATGCCCTGCCGCGTCGTGAGCTCCGTCGCGAGCCGGTCGTCGACGACCTCGCCGGCCACGACCCGGACGGTGGCATCGTGCCGGGGCCGCACCGCGCCTCCCGGTCGCACCGCGTCCCCCGAGCGCACCGCACCGTCCCCGCCCGTCGTGCCGTGCCGTGCCCGCAGCCACCGGACGGGATGCAGGGACCGCGCCGGGTGCCGCACCGAGCGGTACGACAGGGTGTCGCCGCGTCGTCGTGCCCGTGCGTGCGCGAACGTGTACGGCACACCGAGCAGCGCGTGTGCGGCGACGATGGCCGGCACGTTCGCGGTGTCGACCGTCCGGTACGCGACGCCGTGGCGGCCGAGGTCGTCGACGGTCAGCACCTCGACCGTCACCTCGGTCATCGTGCCGAGCCGACCCGACGGCGGGAACGGCGGCACCCGGGTCTCGCGGAAGACGTACGCCGTCAGGCCCACCCACGCGCTCCCGTCCACGACGTCGGGACGGGTCCCGCGCGGCACCAGGCGCTCGAGCGACGCGGGGTCGTGGCGCCAGTGCGCGAAGACGACGTCCTCCCACGCGTGCACCGTCACCGGCCGGTGCAGCAGCGGGCCGGCGGCGCGGTCCGCCGCAGCCCCGGTCACCGCCGCGGCGCGTGCCGGCCGACGCGCACGGCCCAGGCGACGAGCGGAGCCTGCAGCGGCAGGCGGAGCACCGAGACGAGCCGCATCGCCCGCGTCGACCGCGGGCTGTCCAGCAGGTCGTTCGCCATCTTCACGTTCGCGGGGAAGACCGCCAGGAACAGCGCCGCCGCAGCCCACCCTGCGGCGCGGCGTGTGGCCGGGACCACCAGGCCGGCGGCGATCCCGAGCTCGGCGGCACCGGAGGCCAGCGTGGTCAACCGGGGCGGGAGGGCGTCCGGGACGATCCGGTCGTAGCCCCGCGGTCGCAGGAAGTGGGTGACGCCGGCCCCGCCCAGCACGACGGCGAGGAGGGTGGCGGTCCGGGTGGCGCGTCGTGCGCGCTCGCGTCGTCGCATGGGCCCATGCTGCCCCGTGCGGCGCCCGGCACGCACGGAGATCGCTCAGGTGGCGCGGTGTGGGACGGTGCGGGGCTCAGGTGCGTGCGGGGCTCGGGTGCGTGCGGGGCTCAGGTCAGGGCAGTCGCGACGAGGTCGAGGACGACCGCGGCCACCTCGGCCTTGCTGCCGGACGCCTCGCGCACCACGTCGCCGCCGGGGACGAGCACCTCGATGGCGTTCTCCTCGCGTTCGAACCCCGACGACCAGCCGACGTGGTTCACCACGAGCAGGTCCGCCGGCTTGCGGGCGATCTTCGCCCGTCCGAGCGCGATGCGGGCGTCACGGTCCGGTTCGGTCTCGGCGGCGAACCCGACGATGATCTGCCCGGTACGGCGGGCCGCGACGAGGTCCGCCAGCACGTCGGGGTTCTTCACCAGCTCGAGCGTCATGGTCTCGCCCTGCGCCTCCTTCTTGAGCTTCTCAGCGCGCACCTCGCGGGGACGGTAGTCGGCGACCGCCGCCGTCATCACGACGACGTCGGCCTCGGCGGCTGCCGCGTGCATCGCGTCCGCGAGTTCCAGCGCGGACCCGACGGCGACGACCCGCACGTCGAGCCCGGCGGTGAGCGACGCCTCGACGTTCGCGCTCACCAGCGTCACCTCGGCGCCGCGCCGGGCCGCGTCGGCCGCGATCGCGATGCCCTGCCGACCGCTCGACCGGTTGCCGACGAACCGGACCGGGTCGAACGGCTCGCGGGTGCCGCCTGCGCTGACGACGACGCGGACGCCCGCGAGGTCACCGAGCTCGCCACGGGCTCCGGTCCCGGCGACCCCGGTGGTGCCCGCCCGCTCGGCGCCTGCGCGGTCGGTGCCCGCCCGCTCGGTGCCCGCTCGGTCGGTGCCCGCTCGGTCGGTGCCCGCGCGGTCGTCGAGCACCGCGAGCGCCTCGGTGACGATGTCCTCGGGCTCCGCCATCCGGCCGATCCCCGCGTCGTCGCCGGTCAGCGCCCCGACGACCGGGCCGACGAGGTGGACGCCACGGTCGCGCAGGGTCGCCACGTTCGCGCGGGTCGCCGGGTGCTCCCACATCTGCGGGTGCATCGCGGGTGCGACCACGACGGGAGCCTCGGTCGCGAGCAGCGTGGTGCCGAGCAGGTCCCCGGCGAGCCCCGCGGCCATCCGGGCGAGGGCGTCGGCGGTGGCCGGGGCGACCACCACGAGGTCCGCCCGGCGGCCGAGCGCGACGTGGCGCACCTCGGCGACGTCGTCGAAGACGCTCGTGGTCACCGGGTTGCGGCTCAGCGCCTCGAGGGTGGGGAGCCCCACGAACCGCAGGGCCCCCTCGGTCGGGACGACGTGCACGTCGTGGCCCCGCTTGACCAGGTCGCGGACCACCCCGACGGCCTTGTACGCGGCGATGCCCCCGGTGATCCCGACGACGACGGTCAGACGGCGCTCTGCTGCTGCGTTCACACCGGTCACGCTACCCGGGGTGTCGTGCGAGGATCGATCCCATGTGCACCGTCGTCGTCCGCGTCGAGCCCGGGTCCGCGTGGCCCGTCACCATGCTCGCCCTGCGCGACGAGTCACCCGAGCGACCGTGGGACCCGCCCGCCGCCTGGTGGCCCGACCGCGACCCGTCGATCCGCGGCGTCCGCGACCGTTCGGCCGGCGGCGCGTGGCTCGCGGCCTCCGACGCGGCCGGGCTGGCCGTGGTGCTCAACCGCGGTGAACCGGTCGCGAGCGCCGACGGTACCTGGACCACCCGCGGGGTCGTCCCGCTCGACGCCGTCGCCGGGGTGCTGCCGCGACACGACGGCACGGTGCCGACGACCCGGGCCTTCAACCTCGTCCGTGCGACCTCGGACGGCGCCGAGGTCACGACGTGGGACGGCACCGAGGTCCGGACGACCGTGCTCGGCCCCGGCGTGCACATGGTGACGCACGGCGAGCCGGACGACAACCGGGCGCCGCGCATCGAGCGCTGGCTCGAGGCCTTCCGCGCCGTGGACGCGCCGGTCGGACCGCCGGTGCTCGGCCCCCTCGACGAACTGCGGACGGCCGACGCCGGGGTCGACGCCGGTGACGGGTGGAGCGGCTGGTTCGGCCTGCTCGCCGAGTCGGCCGCGCTGCCCGCGGACGATCCGGACGCGATCCTCCGGGACGCGCACGAGCACGACGGACACGTCGCGACGCTGTCGATCGTCGCGGCGGCCGTCGGACCCGCGCGCACGGTGCTGCAGCACGCCCGGCTCACCGAGCCGGGGCGCCTCGACGGTTCGGTCGAGCTCCACCGCGCCTGATCGCTCGGCCCGTCCCTCAGGAGCGCACCGCGCCTGAGCGCTCGGCCCGTCCCTCCGGAGCGCACCGCGCCTGAGCGCACCCGCAGCGCGATCGTGCCACCGGCCTTGGTCCGTGCGCGTACCGTCACCGTTCGTGACCACCGGAACCCGGACCGTGCTCGCCGTGCTCGCCGCCACCGTCGTCGTGCTCGCGCTCGGCGCGTGTGCCGCCAGCCCGTCGAGCGCGGTCGGCGCAACCGCACCGTCCGAGGCGTCCAGCACCCCGTGGGACGACGCGGCCGGGACCGGCGTCGTGGTCATCGGCGACTCGATCACCGGCGGCCACGGGCTGACGACGGCCGAGGCGTGGCCGGCACTCGTCGCCGACCGGCAGGGGTGGTCGCTCACGAACCTGTCCTGCGACGGCGCCGGCGTCGCCGCGATCGGAGACGACGACGACTGCGCGAGCGCCTACGCGACGCTCGTGAAGCGCGCCGTCGACCTCCGGCCCGAGGTCGTCGTCCTGCAGGCCAGCTCGAACGACCTCGGGCTCGACACCGCCGAGGTCCGGAGCGCGACCGACCGGGTCGTCGAGGACGTGCACCGCCGACTCCCGCACGCGCGGCTCATCGGGCTCAGCGCGATCTGGGACCAGGACGCCCCGCCCACCCAGCTCGCGTCGATCTCGGCAGCGCTCCGGCACGCGCTCGCCCGGGACGGCGGCACCTACGTCGACATCGGCGAGCCGCTCCGTGGACACCCGACGTGGATGCAGTCCGACGACGTCCACCCGACCGCGCGGGGACAGCAGGCCATCGCCGCGGCGGTGACGGCCGCGTTCGCACGGGACCACGTGCGCTTCTGACGCCGCTGGGCCCGGCAGGGCCGGGGCTGGGCCGCGGTCGTCGGGCGTCAGGCGTCGGGCGTCGGGCGGAAGCTGTCCGGACGCGCACCCGGGTGACGGGTGCGCCACAGCCGACGGTCCTACCGTCGCAGCGTGCCCCCGATCGTCCGACGCGTCCTCGCCGCGGGGACGGCCGTCGTGGCGGCGCTGGTGCTGACCGCCTGCTCGCCGGACGTCACGACGATGGTGGCGCTCGCCGGCACGGCCGGCGTCCCGTCACGCGTCGTGGTCATCGGGGACTCGATCACCCGCGGGCACGGGCTGGCGGCGGGCCTGGCGTGGCCGGAGCTCATCGCGACGCGGGACCACCTGCGGCTCACCGACCTCGGGTGCGACGGCGCCGGAGTGCTCGTCGAGGGGGACGACCAGTGCGCCGCGACGTACGACGAGCTCCTCGACCGGGCGGCCGCGCTGGACCCCGTCGTCGTCGTGCTGCAGGCGAGCTCGAACGACCTCGGGCAGGACGACGACGTGCTCGACGGGGCCACCGCACAGCTCGTCGCGGACGCGCACCGGACGATGCCGCGAGCGCGCATCGTCGGTCTCAGCGCGATCTGGTCGGACGAGGCGCCACCGGCACAGCTCGCGGCGGTGTCCGCGGCACTCGGGTCCGCGGTGCGGCGGACGGGCGGCACCTTCGTCGACGTCGGCCAGCCGCTCCGGGGGCACGCCGACTGGATGCAGTCGGACGACGTGCACCCGACCGCGCGCGGCCAGCGCGCGATCGCGGCGGCGGTGACCGCCGCCCTCGGACGCGACCACGTGCGGTTGTGACGCCCGACGGGCGGGGGTGCGCCGCGCCTCCGGGCCCACCCGACGGGCGGGACGTGCGCGGTGTCGCCATGCCCGCCCGATCCGCCGGTCAGACCGACGGCGTCGAGCCGGTCAGACCGGCGGCGTCGTGCCGGTGAGGTCCTCGGCGACCGCCCAGAGTGACCGGGCGAGGTCCGCGCTCCGCGCCGATCCGGGGATCGACGCCGTGGTCGTCGGACCGACCAGGCCGAAGGGACCGGACGGTCCGTAGTAGGCGCCGCCGACCGCGTTCGGCCCGACCGCTGCGTACAGCAGCGGTTCGGAGCCCTGCTCGACGCCCTGCGTGAAGGGCAGCGCGCGGTCGCTGGACCGGACGGGCTTCGAGCGGCCGAGTGACCGACCGGCCGACTGCAGGTTCGTCCGGGTGTACCCGGGGTGCGCGGCGGTGCTCACGAGCGGCCAGTCCAGCTCGACCGAGATCCGGTGCAGGTGCAGCGCCAGCAGCAGGTCGGCGAGCTTCGACTGCGAGTAGGCACGCCAGCCGTTGTACCCGCGCTCCCACTGCAGGTCGTCGAACCGGATCCGGCCGGGGATCGCGGCGAGGCTCGACATCGTCGCGACACGGGCGTCGGGGGACCGGAGCATCGAGGGCAGCAGCAGGTTCGTCAGGGCGAACGGGCCGAGGAAGTTCGTGCCGAACTGCAGCTCGAAGCCGTCCACCGTCTCGAACCGCTTCGGCGGGGCCATCACGCCGGCGTTGTTCACGAGGACGTCGAGGGCCCGCTCGTCCGCCACGATGCCCGCGGCGAAGCGTCGGACGCTCGCGAGGTCGGCGAGGTCGAGCTCGCGCACCTCGACGTCGGCGCCGGGGTGTGCGGCGCGGATGTCGGCCGCGGCACGGTCACCCTTCTCCGTCGAGCGGACGGCCAGGACGACCGAGGCCCCGGCTGCGGCGAGGCGCGTGGCGGTCTCCTTGCCGGTTCCGCTGTTCGCGCCGGTGACGACGATGCGGCGGCCGGTCTGGTCGGGGATCTGGGGCATGCCCGCGACCGTACTCGCCGGGAGGTGCGGATCCGGTGCGCGCGTGGTAGATTCATACAAACGCATGGAAATGCCGACCAGCCGGTCACCACCGGTCGGTCGCGGTCCATCGCCGGCCGCCCAGGCCGGTCGTGATCAGGAGGACAGCATGAGCAACGCATTCGGCACCGACCGCCCCTCGGACGTGCCGCCGCCCGCACCCGAGCGGATCGGCCCCGTGCAGCTCGGCCTCGACACGTTCGGCGACGTCACCGAACTCCCCGACGGCAGCGTCAAGTCCGACGCGCAGAGCATCCGCGACGTCGTCGCGCAGGCCGTCCTCGCCGACCAGGTCGGCATCGACTTCATCGGCGTGGGCGAGCACCACCGCGCCGACTTCATCGTGAGCGCGCCCGAGGTCGTCCTCGCCGCGATCGCTGCGTCGACCCGCACGATCCGGCTCGGCTCGGCCGTGACGGTGCTGTCGAGCGACGACCCGGTCCGGGTCTACGAGCGCTTCGCCACCGTCGACGCGATCTCGGACGGCCGTGCCGAGGTCATCCTCGGCCGCGGCTCCTTCACCGAGTCCTTCCCGCTGTTCGGCTACGAGCTGCGTGACTACGAGGTCCTCTTCGAGGAGAAGCTCCAGCTCTGGGCCGCCCTGCGCGGCGGCGACAAGGTCACGTGGTCCGGCACGAAGCGCGCATCGCTCACCGACCAGGACGTCTTCCCGAAGCTCGAGCACGGCCCCATCCCGACCTGGGTCGGCGTGGGCGGCTCCCCGCAGTCCGTCATCCGTGCGGCGTCGTACGGCCTGCCGCTGTTCCTCGCGATCATCGGTGGGCAGCCCGCGCAGTTCGCCCCGTTCTCGCGCCTCTACCGCCAGGCGCTCGCGCAGCTCGACCTGCCGCAGCAGCCGATCGCCATGCACTCGCCCGGGTTCATCGCCGCCACCGACGAGGAGGCCGCCGAGCGCTACTGGCCCTACCACAAGGCCGTCACCGACCAGCTCGGCCGGGAGCGCGGCTGGCCGCCCCTCGACGTCGCCGGCTACCGGGCCGGGCTCTCGGCCGGCGGCTCGCTCTACGTCGGGTCGCCGGAGACGGTCGCCCGGAAGATCGCGCGGAACATGCGGATCCTCGGCGTCTCGCGGTTCGACATGCGGTACGCGACGGGTCGCCTGCCGCACGACGACATGATGCGGTCGATCGAGCTGTACGGCACGCAGGTCGCGCCGCGGGTGCGGGAGCTGCTCGCGGAGCCGGTTCCGGTCGCGTAGCGCGCGGCGTCGCCGGCCCCGGGTCGGCGGTGCAGCCGGCCGTGCTCCGGTGGTGCGCTCGGCTGCCTCTGCGGTGGCCGGGAGGCGCGGCTCGCCGCATCCGCGCCCCTCACGGGGTCGCCGGGTACGGTCCAGGGCATGACGTCACGCCCCGCTGCCCTCGAACGTCGGTTCCGTGGTCGGATCATGGGCGTCGGGACGACCTCCGGGGTCCGCATCGTGGTCGGCATGTGGGAACGCTCGCCGTTCGGTGCCTTCACGGACGTCTTCCTCGAGCTCCCCGACGGCTCGTCGGTGCTGCTCGCGCCCGACGAGATCGTGGCCGCCTACGTCTCCGGCACCTACCGCTTCGACACCGTCTCGGTCGTCGACGTCTCGGCACGTCGGACCGCGAGGGGCCTCGAGCTCGCCGCCGGCGCCCTCGAGGCCTCGATCGACGTCGGTGGCATCTCGCCGCTCGGGCGCATCCTGCGCATCGTCCCGAAGCCGGTCGCCCGCGACCCCCGGTGGCTCGCCGCGATCGACCCGGTCGCGCGGCTCGTCGCGCCCGGATCGGGCACCGCGGGCTCGGCGGGCAACGGGCGGCGCGAGTACTACGGCGTGACCGGGGCGCACGACGTCACGGGCGTGCGGGGGACCTGGGCGGGGGAGCCCCTCGGGGAGCTCGCGCCGCTCGACCCGCCGGTGGCGTTCGGGTTCGCGTCGATGCCGCGCATCCCGCAGGTCGTCGACGTCGAGACCACGATCCGCGAGCCCGTCTGACGCCGGGGCCTCCGGGCGGGCGGGGCGACCCGGAACGACATCGTCGCTGTCGTACGACGTCCGCGAAGTCGCTCCTTGCGGGAGCAACAGTTGCACGCGCGCGGCGGCGACATCGTCGAGGTCGTACGACCTCGGTGTTGTCGCACACTCCCGCACGCGACTGCGCCCGCACGGCTCCGCAGCCCGTCCGCCGGACGCGCTCAGCGTCGCAGAGCAGACTGGCCGGAACGGACAGCGCCCGAGGGCCGGCCGAACGTCGAGCACAACGGGGCGCACGACGCGAGAGGAGCACCATGACCGACACAGAGGCAGACCAGCGCGCAGCCATCTCGGACATCGTCCACGGAGCCCGAACGGCACTGCTGACGACCGTGAGCGAGGACGGCGGACTCCACGCCCGGCCCCTCGCCGTGCAGGACAAGGCGTTCCACGGCACCCTCCGGTTCCTCGTGCAGGACGGGAGCGAGAAGGTCGAGGACATCGCCCGCAACCCGCACGTCAACGTGGCGATCGAGTCGCAGGGCGGGTACCTGTCGATCGCCGGCACGGCCACGGTCACCCAGGACGACACCGTCATCGACGAGCTGTGGTCCCCGTTCGCCGAGGCCTGGTTCCCGGAGGGCCGCCAGGACCCCTCGATCCGACTCCTCACCGTCGAGGGCGACTCGGTCGAGTACTGGACGCAGGACACCGGCCCGGTCGGCAGCCTCGTCCAGACGCTCAAGGCCGCGATCGGCAAGCAGAGCCAGCCCGACACCGGCGACCACGGGACGGTCGAGCTCTAGTCGAGCGACCGACGCACCGGATCCCGGCCCGCCGGACCCGTCCGACCGCACGCACCCGGCCCCGCACACCGCGGGCGCCGGGTGTGCCGCGTCAGGGCGGGCCGAGCAGCCAGAGGACGGCGACGAGCACCGGCTGCCCGAGCACCGCGCACACCACGAGGGTCCACCGCATCCACGGCTTCGCCACGAGCTCCGGTGATCCGAACAGCGGCGCGAGCGGCATGAGCAGCCGGGGGGTCGACGCCATCGGGAGCGACACCGCGAAGATGTAGAGCGCGTACGCGGCCGAGAACACCACGGTCGTGAACCCGAGGCGACGGGTCGACCGACGGAGCAGCCAGACCGGGTAGGACACGAGCAGGAACACCACGATGAGGATGCCGCCGACGCCCAGCCACCGGCCGGCGATGAGGAACCACGGCGTGAGCGGCAGGAAGTCCACCCGGCCGATGAAGTTCACCCACCAGGACATCTCGGTCTCGAGGTAGGCGTTCGGCGACCCGGTCACGTGCGCGGCGATGACCGGCCACGCGAACCCGGCCAGCGCCATCACGAGGCCAGCGGCGACGACCCGGACCCGCTCCGCCACGGGGAAGACGTCGAGCGAGCGGACCCCCTCGGTCCGCCGGGCACGGATCCACCGCACCAGCGCGACGACCCCGAGGACGAGCGGGATCGCGAGGGCCCCGGGCCGGGTGAACGACGCGACGACGCCGAGGACCGTGAGCAGCCCGTACCGCCGACGCTCCAGGGCGATCAGCGCCCCGAAGACGAGCGCCAGGAACATGCTCTCGGCGTAGCCGACCTGCAGCAGGAACGACAGCGGCCCGCACGTGAAGAAGAACACCGCCCACATCGCCGCGGACGACCCCGCGCGGTCGCGGACGAGACGGTGCAGCAGGTACGTGGCGAGGAGCCCGGCGAGCAGCGCGATCACGGGGGCGCCGACGTCGAACGGCACCCCCGTCGACGCGGTCAGCATCCGGATCGTGAAGGGGAACGCCGGCAGGAAGGCCCATGCGTTCTGTGCGACGTTGCCGGCGGCGTCGAGCGGCAGGCTCGTCGGGTACCCGTGCACCGAGATCTGCTCGTAGTACTGCCCGTCCCACGCGGTCAGGAAGTTGAGGAAGCCGTGGCCGTTGCCCCAGATCGCGTTCTCGGGCAGCGCGCGACCGATGAGCGGGTAGGCGAGGGCCAGCCAGAACGTCGAGACGATGCGGCCTCCGGTCCAGACCAGGAGCACCGCGGCCCACGCCGGCAGCGCGGTCGCGAGGTCGATGACCCGGCGGCGTCCGCTCGCGATCGACTCCGTCAGGGTCCCGTCCAGTCGACTCACCGCGGCGCTCCGCGGCGTTCGGGCAGGGCAGAGGGCACGGTACGAGCGTAGACGGTCGATGCTTGGGTGTTCCTCACGGCGTGCCCGGGAGGCGCGACTGGCGTTGTGCAGAACGGAACGCGTCCGGTGGTGGGTCGGGTGCGGCGCGGGGCGCTCGCCTAGCCTGGTCGCGTCGTCCTCCGGCCGCGACGGCGCGGCCGGCCCGTCGGGGCGACGACCGAACGATCCCGATCGACACCGAGGAGCACCGTGCCGAACAAGACCGCCATCGTGACCGACGCCGCGCCGAAGCCCGCCGGCCCCTACAGCCAGGGCATCGTCGCGAACGGCTTCATCTACACCGCCGGCTTCGGCCCGCAGGACCCGGCGACCGGCGCGATCGCCGACGACGTGGCCGGCCAGACCGCCCAGGTGCTCGCGAACGTCGCCGCCGTCCTGGCCGAGCACGGTGCCACCCTCGACGACGTCGTGAAGTCGACCGTGCACCTCGAGCACTCCGACCGCGACTTCGCCGCCTTCAACGAGGAGTGCGCGAAGCACTTCTCGCAGCCGTACCCGGTCCGCACCACGGTGCAGTCGCACCTGGCGAACATCCTCGTCGAGATCGACGTGGTGGCGGTGCTGCCCTCGGCGGAGTGACCCGCCCGGATCGCTGAGCGAAGCCTCATCGACCCCCGGCGCTCGCAGTCGCCGGACGGCTCCACGTCGTCCGACGGATGCCTGCACCGGGGGTCGCGTGCGTCAGGGCACCGGCGGTCAGCACGGGGACCCCGGCGACGAGGACGTCGTCGATGCCCTCGGCGAGCAGCATCGGCTCGGCGTACGAGGACCGTGCACGGACCCGCTCGGGATCGACGACGACGAGGTCGGCGATCCACCCGGGCGCGACGGCCCCGCGCAGCCCGAGGCCGAACCGCTCGGCGGGAACGGTCGACAGGTGCTGCTGGACGTCCCACCACGACAGCAGTCCGGGTCGGGCGTAGTCGCCGAGGTACCGCGCGAACGTGCCGTACGCCCGGGGGTGCGGGTACGTCCCCACGAAGATGCCGTCGGACCCGCCGGTGTGTCCGCCGGACCGGAACAGCTCCGCCAGCTGCTCGGGTGTCCGCGGGTGCGGGACGCGCATCACGACGGTGACCTGCAGGTCGGAGTCGACCAGCACGTCGAGCGCCAGGTCGACGGGGTCCGTTCCGGTGGCCGCCGCGGCGTCGGCGAGCGTGCGACCCTGCAGCGCGTGGAACTCAGGCGCAGGGACGTGCGACAGCGTGATCTGCTCGGCCCATCCCGGTCCGAGGTCCGCGCGCCCGAGGACCCGGTCGAGGACGGCGGCCCGGACCTCGGCACGACCGTCGTCCGCCGCGAGGGCTCTGGCGAGGTCGTCGGTGCCCGGCCGCGCGAGGCCCGCAGGCAGGAGCAGCATCGACAGGATGGTGCAGCCGCGCGAGTACGGGTACGCGTCGAACGACAGCGGCGCGCCGGCGGCCTCGGCCCGGGCGAGCTCGGCCAGGGCGAGGTCGACGGGGGCGTGCAGGTGGGAGACGTGGGCCGGCCCACCGCCGGCGCGCACGATCCGGACGATCTCCTGGATGCCGGCGCCGGCGTTCGCCTCGTAGCCGCCGCGCATGTGCGTGACGTAGACACCGTCGGCGGCGGCCGACTCGGCGGCGAGGGCGGCGATCTCCTCGGTGTCCGCGTGCAGTCCGGGGACGTAGTCGAGTCCGGTCGCGAGCCCCACCGCACCGTCCGCCATGCCCTGCCGGACGAGGGCGCGCATCGCATCGAGCTGCTCGGGGTCCGCCGGGGCGGGGTCGTCACCCATGACCTCGTGCCGGACGGTGCCGGCGGGCACCAGGGTCGCCACGTTCAGCGCGGTCGTGCCGTCGTACGTCGCCAGGAGTCCCGCGAGGCCGTCGCCGCGGTACGTCGGGTGGGAGCCGTCGATGGCCGCGAAGTACCGCGCGGCGTACGAGCCGTCGCCCGGTGCCGGTCCGACGCCGTCCTGCCCCGTGATGATGGTGGTGACGCCCTGTCGGAGGAGCGCGAGCTGGACGGTCTCGTCGAAAACGAGGGACCCCGCGTGCGAGTGCGCGTCGACGAGACCGGGCAGGACGAGGCGGCCGGTGCAGTCGACCACGGTGGCTTCGGCGTCGGCGGTGATCCGGCCGGCGTCCCCCCGCTCCGTGACCACCCCGTCGCGGACGAGGACGTCCGTCCGGTGCGCCGACCCGTCGGTGTCGACGACCGCGCCGCCGGTGAGCAGGACCTCGGTCGTCACCGGCCGAGTCCCGCGACGAGCTGCTCGGCGCGGGTGCGGAGGCCGTCGAGGTCGCCGGTCGTCAGGGCGTCCCCGACGAGCGGGGACCCGAGACCGACGGCGACCGCACCGGCCGCGAGGTAGTCGGACGCGTCGTCGACGCCGATGCCGCCCGTCGGGATGACGTCGACGAAGTCGAGCGGCGCGAGCACCTGCTTGAGGAAGGCGGGCCCGCCGAGCGGCGCGGCCGGGAACACCTTGACCGCGCGCGCTCCGAGTCGCCAGGCGCGGACGATCTCGGTCGGGGTCGCGGCCCCCGGGTACCAACCCAGCCCGCGCTCGTGTGCCCGCTCCCCGATGTCGGCGTCGAGGTGCGGGCTCACCGCGAAGACGGCACCCGCCGCAGCGGCTTCGTCGAGCTGGCTCGGTTCGAGCACGGTCCCGACGCCGATCGACGCCGCCGTGCCGTAGCGGTCGGCCGCCCAGGCGATGCCCTCGCGCCAACGGGGCGTGTTCGTGGTGAGCTCGATCGCCCGCACGCCGGCGTCGACGAGGGTCGCGATGACGTCCTCGACGTGGTCGCCGGTGCCACCCCGGAGGATCGCGATCGCGGGCCCGGCGGCGTGGCGGTGCCGGGCGCGGGGCTCGGTCGCCGGGTCGGTGCTGGTGGTGTTCGTCATGGTCTTCGTTCCTCGCCTCAGCGGTCGACGCGGTCGTGGACGGCGTGGTCGACGTCCGTGGGGGTGGTCGGGTCGTGCAGTGCTGCCGGGTCCGGGCGACGCCAGTCGCTCTCGATCGTGCAGGCGAGCGCTCCGGCGTCGGCGGCTCGGTCGAGCGCCTCGGTCGACGTGGCGCCACCGAGGGTCGCGGCGAGCCACCCCGCGACGAAGGCGTCCCCCGCGCCGACCGGGTCGACCACGCGCACCGGGGTCGCCGGGCGCCGGAGGAACACGCCGTCGACGGAGGCCACCGCTCCGCGCGAGCCGAGCTTCACGACCGCGCGGCCCCGGCCGAGGGCGGCGAGTTCGTGCGCGAGCGTCTCGTCGTCGCCCTCGTCGTCGGCGAGCCCGAGCACGAGCCGGGCTTCGTCGTCCCCGGCGAACACGATCGCGGACCGCTCGGCGACCGCTCGGTAGCGGGCACGGGCGGTCACGGCGTCGATGAGCTTCGGCCGGTGGTTCACGTCGAACGACACCGGCACCCCGGCGGCGTCGGCGCGGTCGAGTGCGGCCTCGACGGCGGAGCGGGCGTCGTCCGAGAGCGCGAGGGTGATGCCCGTGACGTGCACGAGCGCCGCACGTTCCACGACGCTGTCGGGCAGGTCGGTCGCCCGCAGTGCCGATCCCGCCGAGCCCCGGCGGTGGTAGGTCACCCGCGTCCGCCCGTCGGTCAGACGCTCCTTCATCATGATCCCCGTCGACCGGTCCGGGTCCGGCACGGCCACGACGTCGACGCCCTCGCTCCGGACGTCCCGGGCGACGCGGTCCCCGGCGGGGTCGGTGCCGACGCGGCCGATCCACGTCGTCGGGACGCCGGCGCGCACGAGGCCGATCGCGACGTTGCTCTCGGCGCCGCCGGTGTCGACCCGCATGTGGTCGAGGTCGGGGACCGCACCGGTGCCCGGGCCGGTCAGGAGCAGCATCGTCTCCCCGAAGGTCACCACGCGGCCGGTCACCGTGTCCCCTTCGCCAGGGCGAGCTGCGCCGAGGAGGAGCCGAGTGCGACCGAGATCTCGCGTGCGGTCCGGACGACGCCGTCACCCAGTTCGCGGACCGCGGCGGCGGGGAACCGGGACGCGAGTCCCGAGATGCTCATCGCGCCGACGACCTGGTTCGCGTGGTCGAGCACCGGCGCGGCGACGCAGCGGATGTCGGGTTCGTTCTCGCGGTCGTCGATGCCGTAGCCGCGGCCGTGCGTCCGGTCGATCTCGGCCCGCCAGCGGTCGTCGTCGACGATCGAGTGCTCGGTCATCGCGGTGGCCGGTTCCGCGAGCACCCGTTCGAGCAGCTCCGGCTCGCCGAACGCCACCATCGCCTTGCCGGAGGCCGTGTTCCGCATCGGCAGCCGGTTGCCGATGCGGGACCCCATCCGGACGGTGCCCCGCGTCTCGACCTTGTCGACGTAGACGATGTCGGTACCGTCCGGCACGACGAGGTGGCAGGTGAGCCCCGTGCGCTCGGCGGTGCGCCGGAGGAACGGTGCCGCGGCGGCGCGGAGGTCGATGCCCTCGAGGTAGCTCTGCCCGAGCAGCAGCGCGCCGAGTCCCAGCGTGAAGCCGGCGTCCGGGGTGCGGCGCAGCAGGTCGTTCTCGAGCATCGGCGCGGTCAGCCGCAGCACGGTCGACTTCGAGGTGCCGAGTTCGGCGGCGAGCACCGTCAGTGACACCGAGGGCTCCCCGTTGCGGGTGCGGTCGGCGATGCAGTCGAGCAGCCGCAGACCACGGCGGAGGGACAGGGCGGCGTTGCGGGCCGGCGCGTCGTCGCCGAGCGGCGCGACCGGGGTCGTGGCGCGCATCAGAACCACGTCTCGATCGTCTCGAGCACGGTCTCGTCGTCGTCGACGACGGTCACCCGGCGCCACTTGTCGAACACGGTGCACGGGTGGGAGACGCCGAACACGACGACGTCGCCGGGCGTCAGCCCGGGTGCCCCGTCCGCCAGCGCGAGGTAGCAGTGCTGGTCGTCGAGGCGGGTGACGGTGACCGCCCCGGGGGCCGGGGTGACGGGACGGACGCCAGCCGCGCCTCCTGGACGGACGGACCGGACCACCGGCAGCCCCTCGTCGAAGGAGATGTCCCGCTTGCCGACCGCGACCAGCGCGAGCCCGGGCTCGGGGCACGACGTCACCCGGCCCCAGACCTCGATCGCCGGGAGCAGCGAGCCCTCGTCCGGGTGCCGGTGGAACGGGGTGCGTTCGGCGTAGAAGCCGTCGTCGTGGGTCAGCGACGCACCGGAGCGGAGCACGACGTCCAGGTCGTCCGGGCGGTCCGCGACCGCGTCCACCACGCCGTCGAACCAGGCGCTGCCGCCCATGCTGAGCAGCGCACGCGGAGCGTCGACCAGCGGGCGAACGGCCGCAGCGATGTCGAGCACGCCGTCGACGTAGGCGCGGGCGGCGTCCACGTCCGGCAGGCCGCCCTCGTACCCGGCGACCCCGCGCAGCGTCAGTCCGACCTCGTGCACGTACTGCGCGAGGTCGCGTGCCTGTCCTGCGGTGCGGACCCCGGTACGACCCCCGGGGAACCCGACCTCGACCACGACGTGCAGCTCGCCGTCGACCGCGTCCTGCGCGGCGCGACCGGCGTCGACGCCGGCGGGGGAGTCGACCCAGCAGAGGACGTCGGCGGCGGGGTCCTCGGCGCGGCGGGAGGCGAGCCAGGCGAGCCCGGCGGGGTCGAGGACCTCGTTCGCGACGAGGATCCGGTGGAACCCGTGCTCCCACGCGACCATCGCCTGCTGGACCGACGCGACCGTGACACCCCAGGCGCCGGCGGCGACCTGGCGGGCGGCGAGGGCCGGTGCCATGTGCGTCTTCATGTGCGGCGCGAAGGACAGGCCGTGGCGCTCGACGTACGCCTGCATCACCCGGGTGTTGTTCGCCAGGGCCGACTCGCGGAGCGTCATCACCGGCAGGTGCGCGTGGTCGAGGACGTGCCGGTCCGTCGGGGCGGCCGGGTCGGGAGCGCCCTTCGTGGTGACGGTGCCGGGTGTGGTCGTCATCGATCCTCCTGTGCGTCTGCGGTGCCTCCACGCTCCCGGGTGCCGGGTGTGGGTGGCAACGCGCTCGTCCTGCTCATTCTGCGTTGCAGAACGCCTGTCCGTCAGGGCCGTCCGAGCACGTCGGAGAAACCGATCGGGCATAGCCTTTGACGTGCCATGACGACGACGACGATGACGACACGACGACGGGGGAGCACGGCCGTGGCCGTGCTCGTCGCCGGGACCTTCTTCATGGAGCTCCTGGACGGCACGATCCTCGCGACCGCCGCGCCGGCGATGGGACGGGACCTCGGTGTCGACTCCGCCGCCGTCGGCGTCGCGATCACGGCGTACCTCGTCACCCTCGCGGTGTTCATCCCGGTGAGCGGCTGGTTGACCGACCGGATCGGCTCGCGGACGGTGTTCGCCGGGGCGATCGTCCTGTTCACCGTGGCCTCGGGCCTGTGCGCCCTCTCCACCGGACTCGTCGACCTGACGATCTGGCGCATCGTGCAGGGACTCGGCGGTGCGCTCATGGTCCCCGTCGGACGGCTCGTCGTCCTGCGGAGCGCCGGCCGCGAACAGCTCGTGACGGCCATCGCGATCCTGACCTGGCCCGCCCTCGCCGCGCCGATCATCGCGCCGTTCGTGGGCGGGGTGCTCGTCGACACCCTGACGTGGCACTGGATCTTCCTCATCAACATCCCGCTCGGGGTCGTCGCGTTCGTCGCCGCACTCGTGCTCGTCCCGCAGGAGCGGGCGTCCGAGCGCGTCCCGTTCGACTGGCTCGGGTCGTTGCTCGCCTGCTTCGGGCTCGGCTCGCTCGTCGTGATGGCGTCCCTGCTCGCCCTCGACCGCGTGCCGGTGCTCGCGGTCGTCGTGTCGGGCGTCGTCGGGGCGGCGTGCTGCTGGCTAGCGGTCCGGCACTTCCGCCGGGCGCCGCACCCGATCATGGGGCTCGACTCGTTCCGGCTCGAGACCTTCCGGGTGTCGCACGCCGGTGGCAGCCTGTTCCGCCTGGCCGTCTCCGCCGTGCCGTTCGTCCTCCCGCTGCTGTTCCAGGACGCCTGGGGGTGGAGCGCCGTGCTCGCCGGGTCCGCCGTGCTCTGGGTCTTCGTCGGGAACCTCGGCATCAAGCCCATGACGACGCCGTTCCTCCGCTGGTTCGGGTACCGGCCGGTCATCGTCGTGTCGAGCGCGGTGGCGGCGCTGAGCGTCGTCGCGATGGTGTTCATGACCGAGGACACCCCGTTCTGGCTCCTCGCGGCGCTGCTCGTCGTGAGCGGCGCGGCGCGGTCGGTCGGCTTCACGGCCTACAACACCATCGCGTTCGCCGACGTCGAGCAGGCGGACATGACCCCGGCGAACACGCTCTCGTCGACGCTGCAGCAGACCGCCGCCGGGTTCGGGGTCGCCGTCGGTGCCGTGGTCATCCGGGCCGCGTCGGGCCTCGGCGGGTCCGGGCCGTACGACGCCGCGTTCTGGGTCATCGCCGCGCTGCTCGCCGTGGCCTGCCTCGAGGGCGTGGTGATGAGCCGGACGGCCGGCGAGACCGTCCGACCCGCTCGCCGGGTGCGGGTCTGACGGCCGGGACCCGCGCATCCGGCGTCGACCGGCGAGCCGAGGAGCCGAGGAGCCGACGAGCCGACGAGCCGACGAGCCGACGAGCCGACGAGCCGACGAGCCGACGAGCCGACGACGCATCGTCCGTTTTCCCCGCGGTCACACGCACGAAACCGAGGCCGCGCTACAGTCTCAGCAACAGTCCGCGATGGCCGAGTACGGTTGCCGCGGCAGGGCGCCCCGAACCGCCCGGAACAGGAAGGCAGCATGGCCGCGCCAGAGCAGCAGGGAACGATCACCGCCGAGACGGCAGTGGAACCGACCGGGTTGCGCGTCGTCAGCTACAACCTCCGCGAGCACACCGCCAACGGCGAACTCGCCTCCCTGGCCGAGGCGTCCCAGGCCGACGTCATCTGCGTTCAGGAGTGCGACAGCAACGACCTCGCCCCGTCGATCGCCGGGCTCTCCCTCGCCGCGTCGACCAAGGCGAACCGGCTCGGTCTCGCGATCTACAAGCGCGACGACCGGTTCGAGGTCGAGGACTTCAGCATCCACTCCCTGCAGAAGTCGCTGCACGACCGGGTCCTCGCACCCGCGCACGAGCGGCTCATCGCGATGCACCTGCGCGACAAGGAGGTCGACGCCGAGGTCATCGTCGCGTCCTTCCACGCCTCGCCCCTGACGGCGACGAACTCCCTGCGCCGCAAGCAGATCGAGGCCGCGCACCAGTTCGTCCGCGACCTGTCGAACGACGCTCCGGCGATCATGGTCGGCGACTTCAACTACCCGTGGTTCCAGACGAACCTGCGCCGGAAGATCGAGCAGCACGGATTCGCGCTGTCCCTCTCGGACCAGCCGACGTACCTGCGCTACCGCAAGTTCACGGGACACTTCGACTTCGCCACGAGCGTCGGGCTGCACATCGCCGGCGTCGAGACCCTGCCCGCGGGCATCTCCGACCACCGGCCGATCCTCGTGCGTGCGCACTACGAGCACCCGGGCGCGACCGGCACCGTCGCGACCGTGGAGTCCCCGGCCGCCTGACCCGGTCGTCACCGCGCCGCGCGCGGGGGGCCGAGGTCGCACAACACGCCCTGCGTGGGGTGCCGAGGTCGCACGAACGGCCGCGCGCGCGACGCGGAGGGGACAGAACGTGCGACCTCGGCCGGCGTCCACGACGAACGCACGCACAGGACGCGCCGGGGCCGCCCCCCCCCCCCCCCCTCCAGGCGGTCGCCTCCCGGGCGCCCTGCGCGCGTCAGCGGCGCAGCGTCGCCCGCGCCAGCCGGTTGCCGATGAACTGGCCGAGCTGGACGATGACGACGATCGCCGCCACCGACACGTACACGATCCACCAGTTGTACCGCTGCGACCCGTACGTGATCGCGTACTCGCCGAGACCACCCCCGCCGATCAACGCACCCTGCGCCGTCATGTCGACGATGCCGATGTAGATGAACGTGTAGCCGAGGATGAGCGGGCCGAGCCCCTCGGGGATGAGCACCGTCAGCAGGATCGACAGCGGGTGCGCACCGGAGGCCCTCGCCGCCTCGACGACGCCGGGGTCGACCGCGAGCAGGTTCTGCTCGACGATCCGGGAAACCGCGAACGACGCCGCGAGCGAGATCGCGAACGTCACCGCGGGGACGCCGATCGTGGTCTGCACGACGACCCGGGACAGCGGCGCGATCGCGGCGAGGAAGATGACGAACGGGATCGGACGGACGAGGTTCACGACCACGTTGAGGATCGTGTACGCCGTCCGGCTGCCGAGCAGGTTGCCCGGACGGGTGGCGTACAGGGCGAGCCCGAGCGCCAGGCCGATGACGCCCGCGATGACGAGCGACACCAGGGACATCACGATCGTGTCGCGGATCGACGCGACGAAGACGTCGAACGTGTCGATCACGCTCTGGAACGAGTTGTTCACGCCGCGCCCTCCTCGTCGGTGGTGATGCCCGCGGAGCGCAGGGCTGCGACGGCCTCGTCGACCGCACCAGGACCGGCCGCGCTCAACTCGTAGGTCAGCGACCCGATCCGGCGCTCCCGGATCTCCCCGACCCCGCCGTAGACGAGCTCGGCGGTCACACCGGCGGACCGGAAGACCTGGTCGATGCGGTTCTGCAGTCCGGCCTCGTCGGTGATCTGCACCGTGACGAGCCGACCGGGGTGACGCTCGCGCAGCCGCGTGATCGTCTCGGCGGAGGGCCGGTCGTGCAGGGCGGTGCGGACGAACCGCTGGGCCGCTCCGGTCTGCGGGTCCGCGAACACGTCGTACACGTCACCGACCTCGACGACGCGACCCTGCTCCATGACGGCGACCCGGTCGGCGATCTGCCGGACGGCGTCCATCTCGTGCGTGATGACGATGATGGTGACGCCGAGCTCCCGGTTCACCCGGCGGAGCAGTCCGAGCACCTCGGACGTGGTCTCGGGGTCGAGCGCGCTGGTCGCCTCGTCGGCGAGCAGCAGGTCGGGGGAGGCCGCGAGCGCCCGGGCGATGCCGACGCGCTGCTTCTGTCCGCCGGAGAGCTGCTCGGGGTAGGCGTACGCGCGGTCGAGGAGCCCGACGAAGTCGAGGAGCTCGGCGACTCGACGGTTCCGCTCCTCCTTCGCGACACCCGCGACCTTGAGCGGGTAGGCGACGTTGCCGGCGATGGTGCGGGACCGGAACAGGTTGAACTGCTGGAAGATCATGCCGATCTTCCGGCGGGCCTGTCGGCGGTCACGCTCCGGCAGGGCGGTGAGCTCCTGCCCGGCGACCGTGACGGAGCCCGACGACGGCAGTTCGAGCGCGTTCACCAGCCGGACCAACGTGGACTTGCCGGCACCGGAGTACCCGATGACGCCGAGGACCTCTCCCTGGTGCACGTCCAGGGAGACGTCCTCGACGGCCACCACGGTCTCGCCGGTGTCGGCGCGGCGGTAGTGCTTCGAGACGCCGCGGAGTTCGACGAGGACCGTCACTACTGCTTGGCCGCCTTCGCGTCCTGCTCGACCTTCGCGAGCTCGGCCTGCAGGCTCGCGGCGCTCTCGTCGCGGCTGACGGCCTCGGGCAGGTCCTTCTTGAAGACCTTCTGCACCGACTCGTCCTGGAAGAGCTTCGCGAGGTCGAGGTAGGTCTGGTTGTCCTTGTCGGCGTTCCGCACCGCGAAGACGTTGACGTACGGCGCCGCACTCGCGCTCGACGGGTCGTCCTGGTAGATCGCGTCGGAGATCGGCAGGCCGGCGGCGGTGGCGTAGTTGTTGTTCACCACGGCGGCCGCGACCGAGCCCTGCTGCAGGGCGTTCGCGGTCTGCGAGGCGTTCAGCGGCTGGACGTCGACCTTCGACGACTCGATGTCGGTGGTCGTCGAGAAGGGCGAGCCGCCGTCCTTCAGGGTGACGAGCTTCGCGGACTGCAGGATGAGGAGCGCCCGCGCCTGGTTGATCGCGTCGTCCGGGATCGCGACCTTGGCGTCCGCCGGCAGCGCGGCGACGTCGTCGTACTTCGTCGCGTAGAGCGGCAGCGGGTAGACGGCCGTCGAGCCGATCGGCTGCAGGTCGTCGTCCGAGGTGACGTTGTAGTCGGCGAGGTACTGGATGTGCTGGAACTGGTTGATGTCCAGCTGCTCGTCCTTCAGCGCCGGGTTCGGCAGCGAGTAGTCCGAGAAGTTCGTCAGCTTGACCGTCACGTTGAGCTTCGACTTCGCGAGCTTCGTGTAGGTGTCCCAGTACGAGAGCGACTTGTCCGCGACGCCGATCGTGACGGTCTTCGGCGATCCACCGGCCGCGGCGCCGCTGTCGGAGCCACCGGAGCGGACGGCCCCGACGATGAGGGCGACGACGATCGCGACGACGACCACCGCGGCGGCGACGATCCAGCCGATCGGGCGCTTGCCCTTCGGCTTCTCGGGGAGTGCGGGTGCTGCGGACATGGCGGGGCTCCTCGTGGGCGGTGCTGGCGGTGCTGTGGGGACGCCGCGGTGGTCCGCGGCGTGCAGTCGAGTGTGACGGGCCGGTCGGGCGGGTGCGAGTTGCGTTCCGCCGTGTTACATCCGTGTCACACGGCTCGCTGGTTCACTCGGAGGGTGCGCAGCCTCGAACTCGTCCTCGGACCGTCGTCGGACGCCGCCGTGCGTGCGGCGTGGCAGGCGCTCGTCGACGCGGACCTGCCGAGCCTCGGTCGCTCGGACACGAACAGCCCGCACGTGACGCTGGCCGCCGGCGACGAACTGGCGGTCCCCGACGCGTTCGACGTGCCGGTGCCGTCGCGGCTCCGCCTCGGTGGGGTCCTGCTCTTCCCCGCAGGCACGGGCCGGAGCGTGCTCGCGCGGGCGGTCGTCGTCGATGGTGCGCTCGCCGCCTTCCACGAGGCCGTCCACCGGGCCGCTCCCGGCGCCGCGGGCACCACCGCACCCGGCGCCTGGTCGCCGCACCTGACGTTCGCGCGGCGCGTCCGGGACGGCGACGTCGCGGCCGCGGTCGCCGCCCTCCGCGACGCGCCGCTGCCGGAGGAGCTGGTGATCGGTGGGGTCCGGCACTGGGACGGCGCGTCCAGGACCGTCACGCCGATCGGGTGAGGTGGCGACGCGCCCGCGGACCGCGGACCGCGGACGGCGGACGGCCTGGAGGCGCGGGTCAGGTCCCCAGGATCCGCTCGCCGAACGCGGACGCGAACGTCCGGTCGGGGTCCGCGGCCCGGACGAGGTCGCGGAAGTCCGGCAGGCGCGGGTACACCGGCGCGATCGCGGCGCCGTCGAGCGAGCTCATCTTCCCCCAGTGCGGGCGGCCGTCGAACGGTGCGAGCAGCGCCTCGAGGTCGGGCAGCAGTCGGGCGACCTCGGCGGGGTGCTTCTGCCAGGTGAACGCGATGCAGAGCACGTCCTCGCCCTGGGTCGGGCTGAGCCAGAACGGGTCCGCCGCCATCGTGCGGATCTCGCACACGTGCAGGTGCGGCTGGATGCGGTCGGCCATGGTCCGGACGGCATCGAGTGCGGCGCCGGCGTGCCGGAGCGGGACGAAGTGCTCGCTCTGCACCTCGGAGCCGTGGCTCGGCACGGAGTCGATCGGGAAGTGCGGCAGCCGGTCCCACCACGGCCCGACCGAGCCGTCCCGGGCGGTGTGGTGCCCGTCGCCGGGCGAACCGGGCAGCCGGGGCGCGCCGAACAGGTCGTCCGGGACGGCCACGTCGTCCTCGCCGTCGGGGACGCGGGACTTCAGCAGCACCTCGGTCACCGCGTCGCCGAACACCGTGTACGAGCAGACCGACGTCGCGGCGGCGTGGACCTCGGCGACGTGGGCCGTGAAGGTGTCCCAGGGGATCGGGCCGTAGGTGTCCTGGCGCATCCGGTACGTCGGCTGGACGTCGAGGGTGACGCGGGTGAGGACACCGAGCAGGCCGAGGTGGAGCACGGCGCCGTCGAACGTCGGGTCGTCGCGGTCGATCGTCCGTGCCGCGCCGTCGGGTCCGAGCACCTCGAACGACCGGACCGCGGTGCTGAGCGAGCCGAGGGCGGTGCCGGACCCGTGGGTGCCGGTCGCGATCGCGCCGGCGATCGAGATGTGTGGGAGCGACCCCGTGTTGTGCAGGGCGAACCCGGCGCGGTCGATCTCGGGCGCGACGACGCCGTAGCGCGTCCCGGCACCCATCGTGACCGTCCGCCTCCCCGCGTCGACCTCGAGGTCGACCGGGATGCCGGTGAGGTCGAGCAGCACACCGGGCGCGTCCGGCGCGTCGTTGAACGAGTGCCGGGTGCCGAGACCGTGCACCCGGGGGGAGCGGGCGACGATCTCGGCGGCCTCGTCGATCGACGACGGACGGAGGACCCGTTCGGCCGTGTAGGTGACCGTGCCGGACCAGTTCAGCTCGCTCGTCGTCGACCGCATGTCGCCCACGATGCCACGCGCCGCCTGGCGGAGGCGGGAACCGTCAGTGCATCGACGGTGCCGGGGCGCCGTCCGGGGTGGCCGGTCGCCGCACGAGGGAGCACATCGCGATCCCGAAGAGCGAGATCACCGCGCCGACGAGGAACGCCGTCCGGACGCCGGACGCCGTCGCCTCGGCGAGGCCGGCGGCGCCGCTGCCCGCCGCGGCACCCGAGGCGCCGATGGTGAGCAGGGTGACGAACAGGGCCGTCCCGGCCGCTCCGGCGAGCTGCTGCGCCGTGCCGAGGACCGCGCTGCCGTGCGAGTAGAGCTTCGGGGGCAGGCCGCCGAGCGCCGCGGTGAACAGCGGCGTGAAGGTGAGCGCGAGCCCGATGCTCAGGACGACGTGGGCGCCGAGGACGAACCACACGCTGGTGTCCACGCCCACCGTCGAGAGCCCCCAGAGGACGGCGCTGACGATGATCGCGCCCGGGATGAGGAGCACCCGCGGGCCGCGGCGGTCGTAGATGCGCCCGACGACCGGGGACAGCAGCCCCATGATGAGCCCGCCGGGCAGCAGGAGCAGGCCGACGTTCAGCACGTCGAGCCCGAGGACCCGCTCGAGGTAGATCGGCAGCAGGATCAGGGTGCCGAACATCGCCATGAAGCTGAGGCCCATCGCGACGATCGGGATCGTGAAACCCTTCGTCCGGAACGTGCGGAGGTCGAGCAGTGCCCGGTCCGCGCGCTGCAGGCGGGTCTGCCGGACGACGAACCGGGCGAGGGCGACGGCACCGACCACGAGCGACGCGACCGGCACGAGCGGACCGGTCGAGCCGGCCTCGCCGATGCTCGACAGGCCGTAGACGATCCCGCCGAACGCGAAGGCGGACAGCACGACCGAGAGCACGTCGAGCGGCGCCTTCCGGGGCGTCGAGACGTTGCGGACCTTGACCATGCCGAGCACCAGCGCGGCGAGCGCGATCGGCAGCACGAAGCCGAAGAGCCACCGCCACGAGAAGGCGTTGAGGATGAGGCCCGAGATCGTCGGGCCGATCGCCGGGGCGACGGAGATGACGATCGAGATGTTGCCCATCACGCGGCCGCGGTGCGCGGGCTCGATGAGCGTGAGCACCGTCGTCATGAGCAGCGGCATCATGATCGCGGTGCCGCTGGCCTGCACGATGCGGCCGAGGAGCAGCATCGAGAAGCCCGGCGCGAGCAGCGCGATCAGGGTGCCGGCGGAGAACAGGCTCATCGCCCAGACGAACACCGGCCGGGTGTTGAAGCGCTGCAGCAGGAACCCGGTGATCGGGATGACGACCGCCATCGTGAGCAGGAACCCGGTGGTGAGCCACTGCCCGGTCGCGGCGCTGATGTCGAGGTCGTCCATGAGCCGCGGCAGGGCGACGCCCATGATCGTCTCGTTGAGGATCACGACGAACGCCGAGACCAGCAGCAGCCCGATCACGAGTCGGGTCTCGCCGGCGGAGGGCTGCGCGACGCTCCCGGTGCGGGGTGCGGAATCGACGGCCTGGGTCATGCGGGGCTCCTGGTGGATCACGACTGGTGGGACGAGGGGGCGCGACGAGCGCAGACAGGGCAACCGCCTGAGTGGATTCGATTATTCCGCTTCCGTCCGACATCCGCGCCGCCGGGCGCGCGCCGTGGTCCCGCTCCGACGCGCGGCGGTCCCGCTCCCACGCGCCGCGGTCCCGCGAGGATCAGTGCAGGATCGCGAAGCCCTCCACGTCGCCGTGCGGCACCACCGGGCGGCAGGACACGTCGGTCACCTCGGCGGACGGCGGCCCGGTCCGGATGAACGTCATCAGCGCGTCGACCGCGGGCGCCGGCCCTTCCGCCTCGACCTCGACCGTGCCGTCGAACAGGTTCCGGGCGTACCCGGCGAGTTCGAGTCCGTCGGCCTTCCGCGCGGTCCAGTACCGGAAACCGACCCCCTGGACCGTCCCCGACACGACGGCGTGCATCCTCGTCACCGTAGTCATGCGGCTCAATGTAGGCGCGCGGTCCGACCAGGAGTTTTCGTGGCTGTTTCCGTCTCGTGAAACCCGGTGATAGTGTCATCGCAACCCGAACACTTCGAGTCATCATGACACTATCTGCCGAGCTCCCCATCCGCGTCGCGGTCTCGACCGTGATCGTCGCGCTGCGCCCGCACCCGGACACCGGCGCCCCGGCGCTCTGGATGCCGCTCGTGCGCCGGGTGGCCGAGCCGTACGAGGGATCATGGGCGCTCCCCGGCGGGTGGGTCCGGCCGGACGAGGGGCTCGAGGACTCCGCCGCCGCCCGCCTCCGCGAGACCACGAACGTCCAGCCGCGCTACCTCGAGCAGCTCTACGCCTTCGGCGACGTCGACCGCTCACCGAGCCGCGTCGTGTCGATCGTCTACTGGGCCCTCGTCCACCCGGACGAGGCGAGCACGGTGCCGGACGACTGGAACGTGCGGTGGTTCCTCGCCGACGAGCACCCGCCGCTCGCGTTCGACCACGACCGCATCGCCGAGTACGCGCTCTGGCGCCTCCGCAACAAGATGTCGTACTCCCGGATCGCGCAGGCGTTCCTGGGGGACCGGTTCACCCTCGCCGAGCTCCGCGGGGTGTACGAGGCGGTGCTCGGGCGTGCGCTCGACCCCGCGAACTTCCGTCGTCAGGTCGAGAAGACCGACGCGATCCTGCCGACGGACGAGACCACGAGCGGGGGTCGGCACCGTCCGGCTCGGCTGTACCGCTCGAACCCCGACCTGGCCTACGCGGACAACGGCCCGCTGCAGCAGGGCAAGAAGCCGTAGAACCGAAGGAACGCCCGTGTCCATCGCCACCACCATCGAACTGATCTCCAACGGTCAGGCCGCCGGCAGCACCTGCACGCCCGACCTCGCGATGCCGACGTGGGACTTCGACGCCCGACCCGGGTACGGACCCGGGTCGTCGATGTCCGACGTCATCCCGACCTCCGCGCCCCGGCAGGGCGTCATCCCGGACGAGTACCGGAACGCGCCGGTCGACGAGCTGCACGAGCGCATCGAGCGCGCGAAGGCGACCCTCGGCGACCGGGTCGTGGTGCTCGGGCACTTCTACCAGCGCGACGAGGTCGTGCGGCACGCGGACTTCCTCGGTGACTCGTTCCAGCTCGCGAACGCCGCGCTGACGAAGCCCGACGCCGAGGCCATCGTGTTCTGCGGCGTGCACTTCATGGCCGAGACGGCGGACATCCTCGCCCGCGACGACCAGCGCGTGATCCTGCCGAACCTCGCCGCGGGCTGCTCGATGGCGGACATGGCCGACATCGACAGCGTCGAGGCGGCCTGGGCGGAACTCGAGCAGGTCTACGGCACCGAGCCCGATGCCGACGGCCGGGTGCCGGTCATCCCCGTCACGTACATGAACTCCGCCGCGGACCTCAAGGCGTTCTGCGGGCGGCACGGCGGGATCGTGTGCACCTCGTCGAACGCGGCCACCGTGCTCGAGTGGGCGTTCGAGCGCGGGCAGCGCGTCCTGTTCTTCCCCGACCAGCACCTCGGCCGGAACACCGCCAAGGCGATGGGCATCAGCACCGACCTGATGCCGATGTGGAACCCCCGGAAGCCCCTCGGCGGCAACGACGCCCAGACCCTGCAGGACGCCAGGGTCGTGCTGTGGCACGGCTTCTGCTCGGTGCACCGCCGCTTCACCGTCGACCAGATCGACCAGGCACGCCGCGAGCACCCGGGCGTCCAGGTGATCGTGCACCCCGAGTGCCCGATGGCCGTCGTCGACGCCGCCGACCACGCCGGCAGCACCGACCTCATCCGGAAGACCGTCGCCGCCGCCACCGAGCCGACCACCTTCGCGATCGGCACCGAGATCAACATGGTGAACCGGCTCGCCGCCGAGTACCCGCAGCACACGATCTTCTGCCTCGACCCGGTCGTCTGCCCCTGCTCGACGATGTACCGGATCCACCCGGGCTACCTGGCGTGGGTGCTCGAGGCGCTCGTCGACGGCGAGGTCCTCAACGAGATCGTCGTGCCGGCTGACGTCCAGGCCGACGCCAAGGTCGCCCTCGAGCGCATGCTCGCCGCGAAGCCGCGAGCCTGAACCCCGAGCCTGAACCCCGAGCCTGAACCCCGAGCCTGGAGAACCGAGGAAGCACCCGTGCACGTCGTCATCGTCGGCTCCGGCATCGCCGGACTCACCGCAGCGATCCGTGCGAGCGCCCGCCACGACGTCACCCTGGTGACGAAGGGGACGCTCGCCGACGGGGCGACGGCGTACGCCCAGGGCGGTGTCGCGGTGGCGCTCGGCGCCGACGACTCCGCCGCGCTCCACATCGCCGACACGCACGTGGCCGCCGCGGGCAGCGCCGACGTCCGAGCGGTCGAGGTGCTCTGCACGGACGGTCCCGCGCGGGTGCGGGATCTGCTCGCCCTCGGGGTGCCGTTCGACCGCACCGCTGACCCGGCGAGCCTCGACAAGTACGGCGACGACCTCGCCCGCGGGCGCGAGGCCGCGCACGGTCGGTGGCGCGTCGTGCACGCCGACGGCGACGCGACCGGCGCGGCCATCGAGGCGACCCTCGTCGGCGCCCTGCACCGCCGACACGTCACGATCCTCGAACGGACCTGCCTCGCCGACCTCGTCGTCCGCGACGGCGCGGTCGTCGGGGTCGACGTCCTCGACCTGCTCGGCGAACCGCGGCGGATCGACGCCGACGCCGTCGTGCTCGCCTCCGGCGGCGCCGGGCACCTCTACCGCGAGACGACGAACCCGCTCGTCGCGACGGGCGACGGGCAGGCGGCCGCCTGGCGTGCCGGTGCGGTCCTGGCCGACCTGGAGTTCGTGCAGTTCCACCCGACCCGGCTCGCGGTCGCGGGCGGCGGGCTCGTGTCCGAGGCGGTCCGCGGCGAGGGCGCCGTGCTCCGCGATGCCCGCGGGCGCCGCTTCATGGCGGACGTCCACCCCGACGCCGAGCTCGCCCCCCGCGACGTCGTCGCCCGGGGCATCGCGGCCGCCCTCCGGGAGCAGGGCGGCGAGCCCGTGCTCCTCGACGCGACCGGCCTCGACCCCGCGTTCCTCGTCCGACGCTTCCCCGGGCTCACCCGCGCCACCCGGTCGGCCGGGTTCGACTGGACCCGCGAGGGCGTCCCGGTCGCCCCCGCCGCCCACTACGCGATGGGCGGGATCGTCACCGACGCCGAGGGACGGACGAGCCTGCCGGGCCTGTTCGCGATCGGCGAGGTCGCCTGCACGGGTGTCCACGGCGCGAACCGTCTCGCCTCGAACTCCCTGCTCGAGGGCCTCGTCTTCGCGGTCCGCGCAGCGGACGCGCTCGCCGTCCCGCGACCCGACCGACTCCGCCTCCGCGGCGACGCGACGCTCCCCGTCACCAGCGTGACCGGTGCGGTCGAGGCGAGCCGCGCCTCCCGTCCGACCCGGCCAGGAGGCGCGGCTCGTCCGACCGACGGCACCGCCCTCCGGCAGGCGGTGCAGTCCGTCATGACGGACCGGGTGGGGCTCCTCCGCGACGCGACCGGTCTCGCGAGCGCGCGAGCGGACCTGGCCGCCCTCGTCGCCCCGGCACCGACCGGCGTCCGTGACCTCGAGGACCGAGCGCTCCTCGACCTCGCCCGCATCACCACCGTCGCCGCCGAGGCCCGGACCGAGTCCCGCGGCGCCCACGCCCGCACCGACCACCCCGACACCGACCCCGCAGCCCCCGCGTCCCGCGCTTGGGTCGCCCAGCACGCAGCCGTCCCGCAGGAGGTACCCGCATGACCGTCGACCCCGGCACGATCCCGCCGCACGCCCTCCGGCGCGTCATCGACACCGCGCTCGAGGAGGACGCCCCCTGGGGTGACGTCACGAGCGAGACGCTCATCCCGGCGGACGCCACCGCGACGGCGACCCTCACCGCGCGGGAGCCCGGCGTCCTGAGCGGCGGTGACGTGTTCGTCCAGGTCATGCACGCCGTCGACCCCACGATCGACGCGGTGCTGCACGCGCCGGACGGCAGCCGCTTCGCCGCCGGGGACGTCCTCGCGACGGTGACCGGGCCCGCGCGGTCGGTCCTCCGGGCCGAGCGCGTCGCGCTGAACCTCGCGCAGCGGATGTCCGGCATCGCGACCGCGACGGCGACCTTCGTGGCGGCGGTCGCCGGCACTCGCGCCCGGATCGTGGACACCCGGAAGACCACGCCGGGCCTGCGGGCGCTCGAGCGCTACGCCGTACGGTGCGGCGGCGGCCACAACCACCGGACGTCGCTGTCCGACGCGGTGCTCGCGAAGGACAACCACCTCGCGGTGCTGCTCGCCGGCGGCATCGGCATCCAGGACGCGATCGCCACGGCGCGCGAACGGCTCGGCCACACCGTCCACCTCGAGGTCGAGGTGGACCGGATCGACCAGATCGAACCCGTCGTCGCGGCCGGCGTCGACACGATCATGCTCGACAACTTCACGACCGACCAGCTCCGGGACGGGATCGCCGTCGTCGCCGGGCGCGCCCTCGTCGAGGCCTCCGGCGGGGTCTCCCTCGACACGGTCGCCGCCATCGCCGCCACCGGGGTCGACGTCATCTCGGTGGGCGCGCTCACCCACTCGGCACGCGCGCTCGACCTCGGCCTCGACATCGACGTGTCCGTCGCCGCGACCGCCGGCGTCTGAGGTGTTCTACCTGGACCGAGCGGCCACGACGCCGGTCCGCCGCGAGGTGCTCGAGGCGATGTGGCCGTACCTGACCGGGACGTTCGGCAACCCGTCGTCCACGCACGCGGTGGGCGACGCCGCCGCACGTGGCCTCGCCGACGCCCGGGCGACGGTCGCCGCGGTCCTCGGGTGCCGCCCGGCCGAGGTCGTGTTCACCACCGGGGGCACCGAGGGCGCGAACACCGCGGTGAAGGGCATCGCGCTCGCCGACCCGCGCGGACGCCACGTCGTCACCAGTGCGATCGAGCACGAGGCGGTGCTCGAGAGCTGCCGGTACCTCGAGCGCTTCCACGGGTTCGACGTCACCGTCCTGCCCGTGGACCGCGAGGGCGTCGTCACGCCGGACGTCCTCCGGGCAGGGCTCCGTCCGGACACCACCCTCGTCTCGATCGCGCACGCCGACAACGAGATCGGTACCGTGCAGGACGTGCCGGCGCTCGCCGAGGTCGCGCACGGCGTCGGGGCGCGGTTCCACACCGACGCGGTCCAGTCGGCGCCGTGGCTGCCCGTCGGACTCGACGTGCTCGGCGTCGACGCGGTGTCCGTCTCCGGCCACAAGCTCGGCGCGCCGAAGGGCACCGGGGTTCTCGCCGTCCGGTCCGGCGTGCCGCTCGAACCGCTGCTGCACGGCGGCGGGCAGGAGCGGGGGAGGCGGTCCGGCACCGAGGACGTCGCGGGAGCCGTCGGCGTCGCCACGGCCACGGCGCTCGTCGCCGCGACCCGGGACGACGCGGCCCGGACCGCGACCACCACCCGGGACGCCGTGCTCGACGGCGTGCTCCGGTCGGTCCCCGGTGCGTTCGTCACCGGGTCGCGGACCGCGCGGCTGCCAGGGCACGCCTCGTTCTGCTTCCCCGGGGTGAACGGCGAGACGGTCCTGCTCGAGCTCGAGGAGCGCGACGTCGTGTCGTCGTCGGGGAGCGCGTGCGCGGCCGGCAGCACCGAGGCCTCGCACGTGCTGACGGCGCTCGGCCTGTCCGACGAGGTCGCCCGGACGGCGCTGCGCCTGACGTTCGACGCCGGTCTCACCACGGCGGACGTCCCGGTGGTCGTCGACGCCGTCGCGGCCGCGGTCGGGACGGTCCGCGCGCTTGCTTGAGCCCCACCAGGGGTGTACTAGACGTTCTACTCCATGAGTGGGGTGGTGTCCCCCCTTTTGCGGACCGACGAAGTGCGTCAGAGTGTTCACATGGCAAACGCGATGACGACTCGGGTCCGGCAGGAGGACCACTTCCGGGCGGTCCAGCTCCTCCCTGCTCCCGCGACCGTCGTGGCGCTCGTCCTGGCCGCGCAGCACGACCTCGGCACCGCCCCGCTCGGGCTCATCGCCGTCGTCGGAGCCCTCGCGACCCTCGGGAGCGGCCTGCTCCCCATGGTCCGCCCCGCCGCGGCCCGACGGTCGATGCCCGCTCCGACCGAGACAGACCGGTACCGAGAGGACACCGAACACCCTTGAGGACCAGCACCGTCGCGTCCGACCCCCTGCGGACGCCACGGTGCGACGAGCCGGACCAGGCCCCCTGACCTCGGTCCGGCGCGGGGCACGGCACCCCCTGATCCGTCGTGCTCCGCAGCACCTGTGACCCGTCGTGGGCACGGGCGTCGCTTCCCCTGTGCGACGCCCGGAACCCCTGTGCCCACGGCGGGTCCGGGTGCGCCGCGCCAACGCGCACGAGCGCCCGAACGCTCGTGCGCGGCGGCAGCGGCGGCGCGCGCTAGCGTGGGCCCGTGCCCTCGTACCGCGTGACCCTCGCCGTCGGTGCGCTCGCGGCCGACACCGCCCCTGATGCCGTGCTGCCGACCGCCGCCGGGCTCGTCGCCGAGCTCGTGGTGGTCGAGGTCCGCGACGTCCGGCTACTGCGCGGTGTCCCGTGCGCCGTCGTCCGGTTCGAGGCGCCGTCCGACGACGTCGCCGAGGCCGTCGCGGAGCACACCGCGACCGGTCTGCGCACGACGGCTGAGGTGCGGTCCGTCGTGGTCACCCGCCGTGACGGCGGTCGCTGGACCCCGATCGCCTGAGGAGCGCTGGGAGGCTCGTCGTCATCGCGTGACCGGCGCGACCGTCCCCGGCCACACGTAGTCGAGGTCGTCCGGCACGTCCGGGAACAGCGGTCGGTAGTGCTCCGGCGCCTTCTGCACGAGCTTCGACCGGTGCGATCGGTGGACGGCGGGGTCAGCGTTCCACGGCGGCACCGGGTACTCGTCCCGCTCGTACGCCGCCAGGTCCGCGGGGACGAGCGCGAGGTCCGCGAGGGTCTTCGCGAGGCACGTGTCGGCGTGTCCGCGCTCGGTCCAGACGTCGCAGGTGGCCCGCTGGTACGCCATGAGTGCCGGTCGGTAGCCCCGCCACATCGCCGTGACGGGGTGGTGCTGCCAGCCGTAGTCCGGCAGCGTCAGTGCCCGCATGACCTGCAGTGTCTCGACGCGCTGCTTGCCGAGGCGCCGGTCGTCGAGGGCCTCGGCCGAGGCGCGGAAGTCCTGGTGCGGCAGGAACGTCTGCATGGCGCGGACGGTACGCGGCGCCCCTGGAACCCGACACATGCCGTCACACGCCGACCGCCGGGACCGCGGTCGTGTGAGCATCGACCCCATGAGCGGAGAACTCGTCGTCGGCGTCAGTGGCAGCCCCTCGGACCCCTCGCGGACGTCCACCCTGGTGGCGGCGACGGTGGCGCGCCTCGGGCAGGAGATCGACGACGCCCGCACCGAGACGATCGAGATCGGGCCGCTGCTCGCCGACCTCGGTGCCTCGCCGTCCCGCGAGGCGATGTCGGACCGCACCCGCCGCGCACTCGAGACCGTCGAGGCGGCGGACGTCCTCGTCGTCGGCAGCCCGGCGTTCCGCGCCGCCTACTCGGGTGCGTTCAAGCTCTTCTTCGACTGGATCGGGCAGTACGACCTCGTCGACACCCCGGTGCTGCTCACCGCGACCGGCGGGAGCGATCGGCACGCCCTGCTCGTCGAGCACCAGATGCGCCCGCTGTTCGGCTTCTTCCAGTCGACCACGCTGCCCATCGGCGTCTTCGGCAACGAGCGCGACTTCACCAAGCGCGACGGCGGCTACGACATCGCGAACGTCGACCTCGAGCTCCGCATCGACCAGGCCGTCCAGCGGGCGCTGCCGCTCATCCGCGGGGGCTTCGCCACCGCCGCCACGACCGACGTCCGGCGCCCCGCCGACTTCTAGCGCCCCGTCCGGGCGTACCTGGTCGATTCGGGCGTACCTGGTCGATTCGGGCGTACCTGGTCGATTCGGGCGTACCTGGTCGAACGTTCCGACCGAGTACGCCCGGAACGACGTTCCATCGCGCGCGTTCTGGGAAGAACCGGGCGCCGGGCGCCGGGTGCCGGGTACGGGATGCGGCCGCGCGCGGCATGGGAGGCGCGGAGCGGGTCCGCACCGCGCCTCCTGGACCCGACTCAGCCGACGAGCGACGCGACGTGCGCGACCGCCAGGCGGTACCCGTCGGCGCCGGCGCCGGCGATGACGGCCGTCGCGGCCGTCGCGACGTGGTCGACGTGCCGGAACGGCTCGCGCTTCCACGTGTTCGACAGGTGCACCTCGACCACCGGGACCGACAGCGCCTCGACCGCGTCGTGCAGCGCGACCGAGGTGTGTGCGTAGCCGGCCGGGTTGATGACGACGGCGGCGAAGTCGTCGAGCGCCTCGTGCAGCCACTCGACCAGCTCGCCCTCGCGGTTCGTCTGCCGGAAGTCCGCCTCGAGCCCGTGCACCGCGGCCTCGGTGTGCACGATCGCCTCGATCTCGGCGAGCGTCACCGTGCCGTACTGGTCCGGGTCGCGCCGACCGAGGATGTCCAGGTTCGGGCCGTTGAGGACGAGGATGCGCGACTGCTCGGTCATGCGGTGAGCCTACCGAGGGCCGTGGCCGCCACGCGCGCCGATGCATGCCTCGGCTATGTGAACGGTCACAAAGCGGTGTAACGTTCCCGTCCGGATCGGCAGAGTTGTCGATCGCAACACATCGACGTGGAGTGTGAATGGTTCTCGCTGCAGCGAACAACGGGATCCGGCTCGATCTGGGCTGGGTCGACTACCTGATGATCATCGTGTACTTCGCGGTGGTCATCGGCATCGGGTTCACCGCCCGCCGGCAGGTCCGGACGAGCATGGACTTCTTCCTCTCGGGGCGCTCGATGCCGGCGTGGATCACGGGCCTCGCGTTCGTGTCCGCGAACCTCGGTGCGACCGAGATCCTCGGCATGGCCGCCAACGGTGCCCAGATCGGCATGGCGACCCTGCACTACTACCTGGTCGGCGCCGTGCCCGCGATGGTGTTCCTCGGGCTCGTGATGATGCCGTTCTACTACGGGTCGAAGGTCCGCTCGGTGCCGGAGTTCATGCTCCGCCGCTTCGGCAAGGCCCCGCACCTGGTGAACTCGATCGCGTTCGCGGTGTCGAACGTGCTCATCGCCGGCATCAACCTGTACGCGATGGCCATCGTCATCGAGGCGATGCTCGGCTGGCCGGAGTGGCTCGCGATCATCGTGTCCGCGGGCTTCGTGCTCGTCTACATCACCCTCGGCGGGCTCTCGAGCGCCATCTACAACGAGGTCATGCAGTTCTTCGTGATCATCGCCGGGCTCATCCCGCTGACGATCGTCGGCCTGCACCGCGTCGGCGGCTGGGACGGCCTGTCGAAGGCCATCACCGAGACCCAGGGCGTGCAGCACCTGCAGGCGTGGGCCGGCACCGGCTTCGGCGACGTGACCAACCCGATCGGTGCGAACTGGCTCGCGATCGTGCTCGGCCTCGGGTTCGTCCTCGGCTTCGGCTACTGGACGACGAACTTCACCGAGGTGCAGCGCGCGTTCTCGGCGAAGAACATGTCCGCCGCCCGTCGCACCCCGCTCATCGCGGCGATCCCGAAGCTCTTCATCCCGGCCATCGTCGTGATCCCGGGCCTCATCGCCGCCGCGGTCGTCGGCAACCAGTTCGCCTCGGGCGCGCTCGACTACAACGACGCCATCCCGAAGCTCATCCAGATGTACCTGCCCACGGGCGTGCTCGGCGTCGCGGTCACCGGCCTCCTCGCCAGCTTCATGGCCGGCATGGCGGCGAACGTGTCGTCGTTCAACACCGTCTTCACGTACGACATCTGGCAGCGCTACATCAAGCCGAACATGCCCGACGTGCACTACCTGAAGACCGGTCGCTGGGTGACCGTCGTCGGCGTCCTCGTCGGCATCGCGACCGCGTTCATCGCCGCGCAGGCGTCGAACATCATGACCTACATGCAGACGCTGTTCTCGTTCTTCAACGCGCCGCTGTTCGCCGTGTTCATCCTCGGTCTGCTCTGGAAGCGGATGACGACCGCCGGTGCGTTGTGGGGGTACGTCCTCGGCATCGTGGCGCCGACCGTCACGTGGATCGCGTACCTCGTCAACCCGGACCTGTTCGCCACCGCGACCGCCGAGACCCTCTACGGCGCGATCATCTCGTTCGTCACCGTGCTGGTCGTCGGGTTCGTCGTGTCCATGCTGACGAAGCCGAAGGACGAGCGGGAGCTCGGAGGACTCGTGTACGGCGTCGGCAAGATCGACCTGCACGGCGACTCCGTCGCGACCGACACGGCCTGGTACCGCTCCCCGGCACTGCTCGGCACCGTCGCACTGATCCTGTGCGTCGTCCTCTACCTCCCGTTCCTCTAGGCCCGCGCTGACCCGCGAAGGAGATCTCCCATGAGCGACACCACCACCGCCATGACCGAGGAGCAGAAGGCAGCCCTCGTCCGTTCCACCCGTCGACTCGACCTGCGCAGGATCCTCGGCGGCCTGTTCGTCGTCTACGGCGTCATCACCACGATCGTCGGCATCGTCCACTGGGACACCGACCCGCAGAAGACCGGCGGCATCCACATCAACCTCTGGGTCGGACTGTCGATGCTCGTCGGCGGGCTGCTCTTCTTCCTCTGGGACCGGCTGGCCCCGGTCCCGGCGGAGGACATCATCGGCCAGGCCGAGGCGGAGGCGGACCAGAAGGCCGCCGGCGAAGGCCGCGACCACTGACCAGGCTGCGCTGATCGACGGACGGGAGGCGCGGTGCCGGCTGGCACCGCGCCTCCCGTCCGTCTCACATGCGGTCGGCGTGGATCCGGGACGCACGGACCGGTTGCTTCGCCGGTGGAACGGTTGCGCTCCGGCTCCGCGCGCGCCAGGTTGGGCAGGACGAAAGGATCTCCCGTGGACACGATGGTCTTCATCAACCTGCCCGTCGCCGACCTCGAACGATCGAAGGCGTTCTACGAGGCCCTCGGCTACTCGATCAACCCCGCGTTCAGCGACGACACCGCGGCGTGCGTCGTGGTGAGCGACACGATCTGCGTCATGGTGCTCACCCACCCGAAGTTCGCCGAGTTCACCACGAAGGCCATCGCCGACGCGGACACGATCGAGGTGATCAACTCGCTGAGCGCCCCCTCGAAGGACGAGGTGCACCGGATCGTCGACGCGGCGGTCGGCGCCGGCGGGACCGAGGACCGCCCCGAGATGGACCTCGGCTTCATGTACCAGCGGAGCTTCCTCGACCCCGACGGCCACCGCTGGGAGTACGTGTGGATGGACCAGCAGGCGGTCGAGGACGGCCCGCCCGCCGCATGACCGGGGGACGGGTGTCGGCGGCGACGGCCAGGATGGTGCCATGAGCTCCGAGCACGTCGCCGCACCCCCGTCCGACCTCGTCGTGGGTGACGACGGCCTCGCCCGGCCCGTGTGGGCGTCGAGCGACGCACTGCTCCGCGACTACTACGACACCGAGTGGGGCATGCCGGTGCGCGACGAGCGTGGCGTGTTCGAGCGGCTGTCGCTCGAGGCGTTCCAGTCCGGGCTCTCGTGGCGGACGATCCTGGCGAAGCGCCCCGCGTTCCGCGCGGCCTTCGCGGACTTCGACGTCGACACGGTGGCGGCCTTCGGCGAGGACGACGTCGCACGGCTCATGGCGGACGCGGGGATCGTGCGGAACCGGGCGAAGATCCTCGCGACGATCACGAACGCGAACGCCACGATCGCCCTGCGGCAGGACGGCGGCCTGTCGGACTTCGTGTGGTCGTTCCGGCCCCGGGCGACGCCGGAACCGGTCACCTTCGCCGACGTCCCGACGACCTCGGACGAGTCCGTCGCGCTGTCGAAGGCGCTCCGGAAGCGCGGCTTCGCGTTCGTCGGACCGACCACGATGTTCGCGCTGATGGAGGCGCTGGGCATCGTCGACACGCACCTCGTGGGCAGCCATCGGCGCGGGACCTCCGGCGTCTGGGCCTGACCCCGTCGGGTCCGGGCGAGCAGGGCTAGGGTCGCCCCATGAGCTCCGAGAACCCGCGCGTCCGCCCCGTGCACCCGGTCGGGTCCGAGGTGGTCGAGGTGCCGCTCGACGCCGAGGTCCCGACGCCCGAGCCGACCGGCGACGCCGATGCCCGCACCCCGGCGCACGACCCCGCCGAGGTCCGCATCGCGTTCCTGTTGTTCCCGGGCCTGACGCAGCTCGACCTGACCGGGCCCGCGCAGGTGCTGTCCCGCGTCCCCGGGGCACGCGTGGAGTACGTCGCGGCGACCCTCGACCCGGTCCCGAGCGACTGCGGCCTGTCCCTCGTGCCGACCACGACCATCGCGGACGCGAGCCCGGCGGACGTGCTGGTGGTCCCCGGTGGCGACGGAGCCTTCGACGCGATGCTCGACCCGGCGGTGATCGGCTTCGTCCGGCGCGAGGCCGAGCGGGCGACCTGGGTGACCTCGGTCTGCACCGGTGCCTTCGTCATCGGCGCGGCCGGGCTGCTGGCCGGCAAGCGTGCGACGACGCACTGGGCGTCGAAGCCGATGCTCGCGGCGTTCGGCGCGCAGCCCGTGGACGACCGCGTGGTCGACGACGGGGCGATCGTCACCGCGGCCGGGGTCAGCGCCGGCATCGACATGGCGCTGTGGCTCGCCTCCGAGCTCGCCGGGCGCCCCGCGGCCGAGGCCATCCAGCTCCAGATCGAGTACGACCCCCAGCCACCGTTCGACGCCGGCTCCGCCGTCCGCGCGGACACCCGGGTGGTGACGGCCGCCCGGGCCGCCGCCGAGGACTCCCGCGGCGAGCGCGTCGCCCGTGCCGCTGCGGCCGTGATGCGCTGAGTCAGTCGAGCGGCAGACGCATCTGCGTCGCGGTCACGCCGTAGCCGAGCTGCTCGTACAGCTCCTGCGCACCGGTGTTGTAGCCGAAGACGTTCAGGCCGATCGAACGGGCTCCGTGTGCGCGGGCGGCCTCGTGCGCGAGCTCGAGTGCCCGGCGGGCGTGTCCACGGCGCCGGTACGGCTCGTGGATCTCGACGTCGAACACCCACCACTCGGCGCTGCCCGGGGCGAACGGCCCGATCCAGAGGTACCCGACGACGTCATCGGCGCCGTCGGTGACGTCCCAGACGAGGTGGTCCGGCAGCGGCGCACCGTCCGGGAACCACTTGTCCAGGGACTCCTGCTTGTTCGCCTCGGCGCGCTCCCGGGTCTCGCCGGCGCGCATCCGGGAGGCGACGTACTCGGTCATCGTGCTCTCGAGCCAGCCGGGCAGCCGCTCGGTCGGCATCGGGACGAGGTGCGTGTCGGTCACCGGTTGCCCTTCGACCCGCGCTTCGGCTTGCCCTTCATGCCGCGCTGGACGCGGCCGCGCCCGGTCGAGTTCTTCCCGCCGCCGCTCTTGCCACCGGTGCCCTTGGTGGCGCCCCGCTTCGCGACCGTCTTCGCGTTCGACGGTGCGGCCTTGCCGCCGCCCTTCGCCGGACGCGACCCGGTCTTCTCGTCCGGAGCCACGCCTCCGGGCTGGTCCTGCTCGCCCCGCGAGCTGTTCGCGGTGCGTCCGCGCACGACGCCGATGAACTCCTCGGTCGTGTCGGTCGCGTCCTCGGTGCGCCAGACGAGCACGATCCGGGTGCCGGACGAGCCGACGAGCGTGCGGCTGACGAGTTCCTTGCGGCTCGCGGCTCGGAAGAGCGACTGGGGGAGGACGGCCACGCCGACGTTCGCCTCGACCAGGTCGAGGGTGGCGTCGACGTCGGCCGGCACCGGGCCGGGGTCCACCACGTGGACGTCGGTCGCGGCGAGGTCGACCTCGCCGAGGTCCGCGAGCGGGGAGTCCTTCGGCATCGCGACGACGGCGGTCTCGGTCCAGAGCGGGATGGCGTTGTGCGTGTCGGAGACGGGGACCCGGGCGAAGACCATGTCGGCCTCGCCGGCGAGTGCGGCGTCGACCTCGTCCGCGCCGATCGGGCGGAGTCGGAGCTCGATCGTGGGGAAGCGTTCGCGCCAGACGCGGGCCCACTTCGCAGGGGACACCCCCGGCACGAAGGCGATGGTGAGTGCCGCGGTCATGCAACCGAGCATAGGGGCCGTACCCTTGTGTCCATGGCGCAGGAACAGACCATGAAGCCCGAGACGGCCGCGAAGAAGCTCGGCATCCTGCTGGCGGCCGCCCCGGAGACCTTCCGGGACGCGCCGATCAGCCGGACCGCGTTCGACGAACTCCGCACGGAACCCCCGACCTGGCTCGAGGACCTCCGTCGCGACGGACCGCACCCGCGACCCGTCGTGGCGCAGAAGCTCGGCGTGTCGATCTCCGGGCTGACCCGTGCGGGCATCGACGAACCGCTCACCACGGCCGAGATCAAGACGCTGCTCGAGCAGAAGCCCGAGTGGCTCGTCCGCGAGCGCGCGACCCAGGCCGCGGTGCACGCGGAGAACGCCCGCGTGAAGCAGGAGCGTGCCGCCAAGGCCGCTTCCCGCGCCGAGGACTGACCCGACCCCGCACCACCCCGCCGCCCGAGGACACGCCGTGCACGAGACCGTCGCCGACGCCATGCTCGTCGTGCCGCAGTTCGCGTCGGTGTGCTGCGTCGTGGGGGACCGGTACCGACCGCGCCCCGGCGTGATCGTGCCGGCGGCGGTGATGCTCGTCGCGATGCTCCTGCCCGTCGTGCACGCCGGGGCGGTGTGGACGCTCCTCGCAGCCACGGTGCTGCTCCTGCTCGCGCCGCTGCCGGTCATGCGCCGCCGCCGCGCCGACGGCCGCCGTGCCGAGCCGATGGACGTCCACCGTGCACTGTCGGCGGTCGTGATGTCGGGCATGCTCCTGATGGGGCACGCCACCGGTCTCGCCGACGACCACGCGGCGCACGGCATCGCGCTCAGTGCGGTGCTCGGCGCGGGCGTCATCGGCTACTGCGCCTTCAGCGGGTGGCTGCTCCGGTACGAGTGGGCACGGGACGACCGCCGAGCCGTCCGGAGCGGCGAGGTCTTCGCGATGACCGTCGCGGTCGTCGGCATGACGCTCGCGATGTAGTGACGTCGTTCAGGCCCCGGTGATCCGGTCCTTCGCCTCGTGGATCGTGTCCGTCGGCACGGGCGGGACACCGCGACGGATGCCCCGGACCCCGACCGCGGCGAGGACGGCGGTCACGACCGCGAACACGACGAGCGTGACCCCGGTCGCCGCCCACACGGGCAGCGCGAGGGCGAGCAGCGCCACCACGAAGCCGGCGAGCAGGACGAGCGTCGTCAGCGCGAAGGCCACGGCGACGCCGGTCAGCACGAGTCCGGACTTCGCACCGCTGACCCGCTCACCGATCTCACGTCGTGCCGATGCGACCTCGTCGCGGACGGCGCGCAGCACCGGCTCGAGCGCCTTCTGCACGAGCCCGGCTGTGACGGTGTCACGGAAGGACGGCTTGCCGGTGGTCGTGTCGTCGTGGTCGGTGCTCATGGTGTCTCCAGCTCCTGGGGCGCGATCGTCCGCGCCCACCAGGGTGACGCGTCGGAGGTGGTGGTCGTCACAGGGGCGGTCCGCATGTTCGGCGGGTTCCCAGGAGCGGCGGCTTCTCAGGAGCGGCGCGGACGGGGAAGTTCCGTCCGGCGCGTGACGGTTCCGGTTCGCGGATCCCGAGGATCACGAACCGGAACGGTCACACACCGAGAAGACCACGGTCCTGCCATGCGCTGGCGGGCCTGCCGGACGCGCTGACGTGTGGGGGCGCGGACGTGTCGACGCGCGGTCGTGCGGGGGCGCGGTAGCGTCGAGCCGTGTCCGATCGCCACGTCCGCCGCCCCGACCCCGTGCCGCGCCTCGACGAGGTCGACGAGCGGATCCTCTGGACCCTGGCCGCCGACGCCCGCATCCCGAACAACCGGCTGGCCGCCGCGGTCGGCATCGCACCGTCGACGTGCCTGACGCGGGTCCGGGCGCTCGAAGACGCCGGGGTGATCCGCGGCTACCGGGCCGACGTGGACGTGGCCCGGCTCGGCTTCGCGATCGAGGCGATGGTCTCGGTGCGGGTGCACGCCGCCGCACGCCACGAGCTCCGGGACTTCGCGAAGCGCCTGCTCCGGGTGCCCGTCGTGCAGGACGTGTCGTTCCTCGCGGGCGACAAGGACTTCCTCGTGCACATCGCGTGCACGTCGACCGAGCAGCTGCGCGACTTCGTGGCCGACGAGCTGAGCGGCGACCCGTCGGTCGCGACGACGCAGACGAACATCGTGTTCGAACGGCTCGTCGCGGACCGTGCACAGCAGGGCCGCTCGTTCGACGAGCTCCGGCGCTGGCGGGCCTGACCCGGGAGCCTCTGACCGGGGCGGCTCAGCGCGTCCGGGTCATCGGGAGGTGCGGGATCCCGTCCTCGTTGAAGTCGGCGCCCGAGCGCACGAACCCGAAGCGGGCGTACCACTGCTCGAGGTGTGCCTGCGCGTCGATCGCGATGCGCGCCGAGCGTGCCTCGGCGATCGCGGCCTCCATCAGGCGCGAGGACAGACCCTGCCCCCTGGCGGCCTTCGCGGTGGCGACCCGGCCGATGCGCTCGGTGCCGTCCTCCTCTCGCAGGAGCCGGAGCGTCGCGTCGACCGAGCCCTGTCCCGCCCAGAACTGCAGCGTCCCGGGCTCGAGGTCACGGCCGTCGATGTCCGCGTAGGCGGCGGCCTGCTCGACCACGAACACGTCCTGCCGGAGGCGCAGGATCTCGTGCAGCGTGACGACGTCCAGGTTGCGCGTGGGGGCGTTGAAGATCGAGACCAAGACCGGCCTTTCCTGACGATTTCTTCCGAAACGGGATGCGATCCGGAACCGAGTGGCGTACATTGCCGGACAACCACTCTACGTGCGCAGCCGAGATCAGGAGGTGAGCGCATGGACCAGCCGTTGCGCGCACCCTGGCGCGTGGTGCTCCGGTACGTCGTGTTCGGCGTCGGCATCGCGGCTGCCCTCGTGCTGCTGTCGCTCGTCCTCGGGGCTCGACCTGCCTCGGCGGCGTCCGCACCGACGCCCGCGCAGTCGCACGACCGCAGCCTGGTCGGCGGGGCCGTGGACGGCCTCGGCGACACGGTCCACGGGGTCGCCGGCGGGGTCGGGCACACCGTGGAGCGGGCCGTCGATCCGGTCCGGACGGCTGTCGCACCTGCCGCTCCGGCCCCTGCCGCACCGACGCACGCCGCCCCTGCCGCACCGACGCACGCCGCCCCTGCCGCACCGACGCACGCCGCTCTCGCCGCGCCCGCTCCCGCCGCGCACGCGCCGGCTCCCGCCCTGCACGCGCCAGCCTCCGCCCAGTCGTCGAGCCCCGCTCCGGCAGCACCCGCACC
>NZ_JBFPFM010000023.1:0-50903 GCF_047977705.1 Curtobacterium sp. LFS084 | reverse complement strand
GAACCAGCTCGTACCGCTGGTTCGACGTCGGAAACCTGGTTCGACGTGGGGCCGCGGCCCCGGCCTACGACACCAGGGGGCGGACGTCGGCGGCGAGGGCGTCGACGAGCGCCTGCGCCTCGGCGGGGGTCGCGGCGACGGTGTCGATGTAGACCTTCACCTTCGGCTCGGTGCCGCTCGGGCGGACGATCACCCGAGCGTCGCCCGAGAGGTCGTAGCGCAGGATGTCCGACGGCGGGAAGCCCTCGACACCGTCGGCGTAGTCGGTCACCGCGAGTACGGAGAGCCCACCGAGCGTCGTCGGCGGCGTCGACCGCAGCGACGCCATGACCTGCCCGATGCGGGCGAGGTCGTCCACCCGGGTCGCCACCTGCCCGGACGCGAACGCCCCGAACTCGGCGGCGAAGGCGTCGAGCTGCCCGGCGATCGACGAACCCGAGGCGGCGAGCTCCGACGCGAGCGACAGCAGCGACAGCGCCGCCGAGATGCCGTCCTTGTCGCGGACCAAGTCGGGGTCGACGAGGTAGCCGAGCGCCTCCTCGTAGCCGAACAGCAGCCCCGGCACACGCGAGACCCACTTGAAGCCGGTGAGGGTGTCGCGGTACTCCAGCCCGTGCCGCGCGGCGACCCGGGCGAGCGCCGGCGACGACACGATCGACGCCGCGAGCGTCCCGCCCACCCCGGCAGCGGACGCCTGGGCCGCAGCACGCCACCCGAGCAGCCACCCGACCTCGTTGCCGGAGAGTCGACGGAAGGACCCGCTGCCGTCCGGGATCGCGAGCGCCAGACGATCGGCGTCCGGGTCGTTCGCGATGACGAGGTCGGCCCCGACGGCGACGCCGCGCGCGATCGACAGGTCCATCGCCCCCGGCTCCTCGGGGTTCGGGAACGACACCGTCGGGAACGCCCCGTCCGGCTCGATCTGCTCGGGCACGGTCACCGGCTCGGCGAACCCGGCCGCCTCGAACACCGCGCGGGCGGTCTCCCACCCGACACCGTGCATGGCCGTGTAGACGACCTTCGGCTGCGCGTCCGGTGCGAGCCCGGGCACAGCCACCGTCGCGGCGGTCGCGGACACGTAGGCGTCGAGCAGCTCGGACGTGGCGACGGTGTAGTCGGTGGCGCGGTGCAGGTCGGCGATCGAGCCTGCGGCGACGGCGTCGATCGCGGCCGCGATGTCGGCGTCGACCGGCGGCACGATCTGCGACCCCTCGTCGTCCTCGCCGAGGTAGACCTTGTACCCGTTGTCCCGCGGCGGGTTGTGGCTCGCCGTCACCATCACCCCGGCACCGACGTCGAGGTGCCGCACGGCGAACGCCAGCACGGGCGTGGGGAGCGCCGACGGCAGCAGGGTGACCTCGAGTCCGAGGCCGCGCATGACCTCGGCCGAGTCGCGCGCGAAGACGTCCGAGTTCACCCGACCGTCGTAGCCGATGACCACGCTCTGCCGCCGGCCGGTGTCGATGAGGAACCGGGCGAGTCCGGCCGCGGCCTGCGTGACGACCACCCGGTTCATCCGGAGCGGTCCGTACCCGAGCTCGGCGCGGAGGCCGGCGGTGCCGAACGCCAGGCGCCCGGCGAACCGCGCGGCGAGGTCCTGCACGGCGGGACCGTCGCCGGTCGCCGCCCGGTCGATCGCCGCATCGAGCGAGGAACGGGTCACCGGGTCCGGGTCCTGCGCGAGCCAGTCCCGTGCGGCAGCGACGACCCCGTCGACGTCGAGCTTCACCGGTCGTCCCCGAGCGCCGTCACGACCCGGGCGAGCAGGTCGGCGATCACCGGCTCGGCTTCGCGGCCGGCCTCGAGCACCTCGGCGTGCGACAGCGGCGTCTTCTGGATGCCGGCGGCCAGGTTCGTGATGAGCGAGAAGCCGAGGACCTCCATGCCGGCCTGCCGCGCGGCGATGGCCTCGAGCGCGGTGGACATGCCGACGATGTGCCCGCCGATGATCTTCGCCATCTGGACCTCGGCGGGGGTCTCGTAGTGCGGACCGCGGAACTGCGTGTAGACGCCCTCGTCCAGCGAGGGGTCCACGCCGCGGGCGACCGCTCGGAGCCGCGACGAGTACAGGTCGGTGAGGTCGACGAACGTGGCGCCCTCGAGCGGGCTGTCGGCGGTGAGGTTGATGTGGTCGCTGATGAGGACCGGGGTACCGGGCGTCCAGTGCTCCTTGATGCCACCGGCACCGTTCGTGAGGACCATGATCGACGCCCCGGTCGCCGCAGCGGTCCGGACGCTGTGCACGACGCGACGCACCCCGTGCCCTTCGTAGTAGTGCGTGCGCGCACCGATCACGAGTGCGTGGCGACCGTCGGCCATCCGAATCGACCGGACCGTGCCGGAGTGTCCGGGCACGGCGGAGGCGCTGAAGCCGGGGACCTCGGACGCCGGGATCTCGGACACCGTCTCGCCGATGAGGTCTGCGGCCTTGCCCCAGCCGGAGCCGAGGGTCAGGGCGATGTCGTGGCGGTCGATGCCGGACTTCGAGGCGATGACCTCGGCGGCGTCACGCGCGACCTCGAACGGGTCTGCGGCGGGGTCGTTCAGCGGGTTCTCCGTGCTCATGCCCCAACTCTAGAGGGCACCGAACCCGCTGAGCGGCCGTGGAACGGCGTCAGTGTTCGCCGAGCGCCCGGTCCACCGCGGCCGTGATCTCGGCCTGGTCGAAGTGGTTCCGGATCACGATGACCTCGGCGTAGGTGGACCCGATCGCCTCGACGAACTCCTCGCTCGTGAGGATCACGTTCGCATCGTCGGACACCCGTTGCACGGACGCCACGTCGGCCGCCACCACCGAAGCCGTCAGCCCGAGGGTCACGAGTGCCTTCTCGGCGTTCACCTTGAGGATCGCGCTGGCCCCGATGCCCGCGCCGCAGATGGTCACGATCTTCACGCGGACACCCCCATGATCGCGCGGACCTCGTCCGCCGTGGTCGCCGCGGCGATCCGACCGGTCACCGAGGCGTCGTTGAACAGGTTCGCGATCTCGCCGATCGACTCGAGGTGCGTGCCGACACCGGCGACCGCGAGCCCGAGCACGACCCGGACGGGGTCGTTGTGCGGGTGCCCGAACGTCACCGGTTCGGCGAGCGTCACCACGGACAGCCCGTCCCGGAGCACCGCGGGGCCCGGCCGGGCGTGCGCGAACGCGAGCCCCGGCGAGATGACGATGTACGGCCCGTGCTCCTCGACGAGCGCGATCATCGCGTCGGTGTAGGGCTCGGTCGCCGCTCCGGACGACACGAGGGCACCACCGGCCGCCCGGAGCGCGTCACGCCACGAGGACGCGGTCGCCCCGAGCACGACGGCGGAGTCCGGCAGCGGCGGCAGTGGCATGCGTCAGGCCTCCTGGTGGCCGGCCGTGATGGTGGCGATGATGTCCTCGCGGTCCTCGAGCGGCAGGAACGAGCCGAGCGCCGCGTTGATCTGGAACGCCGCGAGGTCGTCGAGGTCGTAGCCGAACGTGCCGGCGAGCAGCGCGAGCTCCTTCGACAGCGTCGTGTCGCTCATCAGGCGGTTGTCGGTGTTCACGGTCACCCGGAAGCCGAGCTGGTAGAGCACGTCGAACGGGTGGTCGGCGAGGTCGTCGCCCCACGCCGCGATCGCGCCGGTCTGCAGGTTCGACGACGGCGAGACCTCGAGCGGGATCTCGCGGTCGCGCACCCACGAGGCGACCTCGCCGAGGGAGGCGAGCGTCGAGCCGTCACCGGCGTCGGACAGGGTGACGTCCTCGAAGATGCGGACGCCGTGCCCGAGGCGCAGCGCACGGCCGTCGACGAGCGCGGACCGGATCGAGGCGAGCCCGTCGGCCTCGCCCGCGTGCACGGTGACGGGGAACAGCTCGGACGCCAGGTGGTCGAAGGCGGCGCGGTGGTTCGAGGCGGGGAACCCGGCCTCGGCCCCGGCGATGTCGAAGCCGACGACCCCGTGGTCGCGGTGCCGGACGGCGAGCTCGGCGATCTCGAGCGATCGGTCGGCGTGCCGCATCGCGGTGACGAGCTGCCCGACGCGGATGCGACCACCGGCGGCGTCGACGGCTTCCTCGATGCCGCCCTGCACGGCCTCGACCGTCTCGTCGAGCGTCAGACCGCCGCGCAGGTGCTGCTCGGGTGCCCAGCGGACCTCGCCGTAGACCACGCCGTCGGCGACGAGGTCCTCGACGAACTCCTTCGCGATGCGGTGCAGCTGGGGCGCCGTCTGCATCACCGAGGTGGTGACGTCGAAGGTCTTGAGGTACTCGACGAGCGACCCCGAGTTCGACTGGTCGGCGAACCACGCTCCGAGCGCCACGGCGTCGGTGGTCGGCAGCGCCACGCCGGCCTCGGCAGCCAGCTCGACGATCGTCGCCGGACGCAGGCCACCGTCGAGGTGGTCGTGCAGCGAGACCTTGGGCAGGTCGTTGATGACCGCTCCGGCGTCGGGCAGGCGGTAGGTGGTGGCGTCGGAGCTCATGCACTCAGGCTATCGGTGGTCACCGACCGAGCGCAGGCACCTGTGCACAACAGACGCTGGGACCCACTGGAGGCTCTCCACAGCCGGGCAGGCGGCCGCGGCCCGGCCGGTGGCCGGTCCCACCCCCCGGGTTCAGCCCGTGATGCGCTCACGCACGATCGGTCCCCGCGCGGGCGCCTCGGTGCCGATCGACCACGCACCCTCGAGCGACTCGAGCGCCCGCGGGATCCGCGACGCGTCGTCGGTGTGGAGCGTCCAGAGCGGCTGCCCCGCGGTGACGGTGTCACCGGGCTTGACGTGCAGCTCGATGCCCGCCCCGGCCTGCACCGGGTCCTGCGCGCGGGCACGACCGGCACCCAGGCGCCAGGCCGAGACGCCGAACGGCAGGGCGTCCTGCTGCGCGAGCACGCCCGACGACGGCGCGGTGACGACGTGCTGCTCGCGGGCGATCGGCAACGCGGCTGCGGGGTCCCCGCCCTGCGCCTGGATCATCCGGCGCCAGGTGTCCATCGCGCGGCCGTCGGCCAGCGCGGCGGCGGGGTCGGCGTCCGGCAGTCCGGCCAGCGCGAGCATCTCCGACGCGAGTGCGACGGTCAGCTCCACGACGTCGGCCGGCCCACCGCCCTGGAGCACCTCGACCGACTCGCGCACCTCGAGCGCGTTGCCGATCGTCAGCCCGAGCGGGATCCCCATGTCGGTGAGCAGCGCCGAGGTCTTCACCCCGGCGTCGTTGCCCAGGTCGACCATCGTCTGCGCGAGCTCCCGCGACGCCTCGTACGTCGGCATGAACGCGCCGGACCCGAACTTCACGTCGAGCACGAGCGCACCGGTGCCCTCGGCGATCTTCTTCGACATGATGCTCGAGGCGATGAGCGGGATGCACTCGACGGTCCCGGTGATGTCCCGGAGCGCGTAGAGCTTCTTGTCGGCGGGGGCCAGGCCGGAGCCGGCGGCGCAGATCACCGCGCCGACGTCGGACAGGATCTCCATCATCCGGTCGTTCGACAGCGCCGCCTGCCAGCCCGGGATCGACTCGAGCTTGTCGAGCGTGCCTCCGGTGTGGCCGAGCCCTCGGCCGGACAGCTGCGGCACCGCGACGCCGAACGACGCCACCAGGGGCGCCAGCGGCAGCGTGATCTTGTCGCCGACCCCGCCCGTTGAGTGCTTGTCGACCGTCGTCTTGCCGAGCGACGAGAACGACATCCGCTCCCCCGACGCGATCATCGCGAGCGTCAGGTCCTTGACCTCGCGTCGCTCCATGCCGTTCAGGAAGATCGCCATCGCCATCGCGGCCATCTGCGGGTCCTCGACGTAGCCGCGGGTGTAGGCGTCGACGAGCCAGTCCACCTCGGCGGTGCTGAGGGCGCCGCCGGAGCGCTTGGTGCGGATGAGGTCGACGGTGTCGAAGGGCTCGACGGCCATGGGATCAGTGCTCCTGCTGGTAGGTGACGAGGGTCCGCGGCCCGAAGGCGTCCGGCAGGACCTCGTCGATGGTGCGGATGCCGGAGACAGTCTCGAGGAGCATGCCCTCGGCCGAGTGTTCGAACAGCAGCTGGCGGCACCGGCCGCACGGCATCAGGGTCGCCCCGTCGCCGTCGACGCACGTGAACGCCACGAGCTTGCCGCCGCCCGTCATGTGCAGCTGCGAGACGAGCGAGCACTCCGCGCAGAGCGTCACCCCGTAGCTCGCGTTCTCGACGTTGCACCCGGAGACGATCCGGCCGTCATCGGTGAGCGCCGCGGCGCCCACCGGGAACGACGAGTACGGCGCGTAGGCGTGCCCCATCGCGGCCGTCGCGGCGGTCCGCAGGGCGGTCCAGTCCACGTCGGACGGGAGGCGCGGGTCGGCCCCCGCCGCGTCGGCGGCGGTCCGGCCGCCGCGCCCGTCCAGGGCCGTGGCCGGATCCGCCCAGCCCGTCTGGTCGGTGGACGCGACGTGGTCGTCGCCCGCAGCGTGCGTGTCGGTCATGTGCCGTGCCTCCTGGCCGTCAGCTCTTGATGTACGGCTTGCCGGCCGCGGCGGGACCGCGCGACTGCCCGACCAGGCCCGCCACCGCGAAGATCGTCACCACGTACGGGAGCATGAGCAGGAACTCGCTCGGGACGGGCGAGTTGATCGCACCGAGCGTGTTCTGCAGGTTCGACGCGAAGCCGAACAGGAGCGCCGCGAGGGTGGCCTTGATCGGGTCCCAACGACCGAAGATGACCGCCGCGAGCGCGATGTAGCCCGCGCCGGCGGTCATGTCCTTGGTGAACGGACCGACCGCGTCGAGCGTGAAGTACGCACCGCCGAGGCCCGCGATCGCGCCGGCGAGGGAGACGTTCCAGAACCGCGTGCCGGTGACGTTGATGCCGACCGTGTCGGCGGCCTGCGGGTGCTCGCCCACGGCACGGAGGCGCAGGCCCCACCGGGTCTTGAAGAGCCCGAAGGTGACCACCGCGACCGCGACGTACGCCAGGTAGACCGTGACGCGCTGCTCGAAGAACACCGGACCGATCACCGGGATCTGGTGCAGGACCGGGATCGGGACGATCGGGAACCGGACGCCCACGTTCAGCGTCGTCTCGTTCGGCGAGAGCACCTGCGAGTAGAGGAACCCCGTCAGCCCGGAGATGAAGGCGTTGATGACGACACCGACGATCACCTGGTCGACGAGGTACTTGATGCTGAACGCCGCGAGGATGAACGACACGAGCGTGCCCGCGACGAGCGCCGCGACCAGGCCGACCCACGGCGAGCCCGTGATGGACGCGACCATCGCGGAGCTGAAGGCACCGGCGAGGAACTGGCCCTCGATCGCGATGTTCACGACACCGACGCGCTCCGAGATGACGCCGCCGAGGGCGCCGAACACGAGCGGGACGCTGAGGCTCAGCGCGCCGAGCAGCAGACCGGGGATCGGCAGGGACTTGCCCGCCGCGGCCCAGGTCAGGAACCCGATCACGAACACGACGGCGAACACCGCGGTGACCCACATCGGCACGCGGCGGAGCGCACGGGTCTCGACGAGCGCGTACACGGTGAGCACGGCGAGCAGCACGACCACGACGATCCCGGTCGCGACGGCCGGCAGCGGCACGTCGGGCAGGGCGAAGAAGTCGCCGCTGTTGGCGAGGCGGAACGTGGTCGTCCCGGTGCGGGGCAGCAGCGCGAAGAGGACGAGGGCGATCAGCGTGAAGACGCCGTACCCGATGGCCAGCTTCCAGCTGCGGGTCGTCTCGACCGGACGGCCGGCGAGCGGGGACGCGCTGGGCGCGGTGGGGCTGAGGGTGCTCACGCGGCGACCGCCTTCTTGCTGTTCTTCGTGGAGACGCGGCGACGGGCGCCCGGCTGCGGGATCCGGAAGATCGCGCGGACGAGCGGCGGGGCCGCGATGAAGAGGACGATGAGGGCCTGGATGACGCCCACGATGTCGATCGGGATGCCGTTCGCGGCCTGCATGGCGTAGCCGCCGTTCTTCAGCACGCCGAACAGGATCGCCGCCCAGAACACGCCCCACGGCTTCGACCGGCCGAGCAGTGCCACGGTGATGGCGTCGAAACCGATGCCGGCGTCGATGCCGGAGGTGAAGCCCGTCGTGACCGCGCCCTGCACCTGGTACGCGCCGGCGATGCCGACGAGGGCACCGGAGATGACGAGGACCCAGATGGTCAGGGACGGCACGCTCATGCCGGCCACACGCGCGGCGCGCGGGTTCTCACCGATGGTGCGGAACCGGAAGCCGAGCGAGGACTTGTTGACGAGCCACCACACGACGACGACCGCGATGATCGCCACCACGAAGCCGAGGTCCACGCCGTACCGCGGTCCGAACAGCGGCGGCAGCACCGCGCTGTCCTTCGTCGCGGGCGAGATCGGGTTCGGGCTGCCCGGCGCCTGCAGGAGGCCCGGCGTGCGGAGCATGTAGCTCACGAGGTAGAGCGCGACGTAGTTGAGCATGATCGTCAGGACGACCTCGTTCGCGCCCGTCCGCGCCTTGAGCACGCCCACGATGCCGGCCCACACCGCACCGCCGACGATGCCGGCGACGATCGTGAGCGGGATGTGGATCGCGGCGGGGCCGTCGTACGAGAAGCCGACCCAGCCGGCCGCCGCGGCGCCCATCAGGATCTGTCCCTGGCCGCCGATGTTGAACAGGCCCGCGCGGAACGAGAGCGCGATGCCGAGACCGGCCGCGATGAGCGGGACGGCGTAGTCGACCGAGCGGGTGATCGGGACGATGGCCTGCTGGAAGGTCGACGCACCGAAGTTGACGACGGAGCCCTCGAACAGCGAGGCGTACGCGCCGCCGACCGCGGTGCCGATCGCCCGGAAGGTGTCCGCCGGTCGGGCGAAGAAGTACCCGGCCGCCGCGCGGACGTTCTCGTCGGTGATGGCGATGAGGATGCCGCACGCGACGAGGGCGAGCACCACGGCGAGGACCGTCACGAGGGCGGACCCGTTCACGATGCCCTGGAGCGCCGCCTGCCAGCGGTCGCCGCCCTGGCGACGCTCGGTGTCGTCGGCGGAGTCGGTCATGAGGTGCGGGGTGGCCTCGACGTCCTGCAGGCGGTCGTCGGTCAACGGTGCGTCCGGCTGCGTGTCGGCCGTCGGCTGGGCATCCGGCTGGGCATCCGGCTGCGTGTCGTCTGGCGTGTTGCTCACGCTGCCAGCTCCGTTCCGGTCGTGTGGGTGCTGTGGAGTTCTGCGGCCATCATGCGACCTGCGCCGTTCCTTCTGGGAGTTCGCCGGCCATCATCAGGCCGAGGACGTCCCGCGGGGTGTCCGCGGGGACGATGCCGACGATCGCGCCGCGGTACATCACGGCGATCCGGTCGGCGAGTGCCACGACCTCGTCGAGCTCCGTGGAGACGACGATGACCGGGACTCCGGTGTCGCGGGTGGCGACGATGCGCTTGTGCACGAACTCGATCGACCCGACGTCGATGCCGCGCGTCGGCTGCGCCGCCACGAACAGCCGCAGCTCGCGGCTCAGCTCGCGGGCGAGGACGATCTTCTGCTGGTTGCCGCCGGACAGCCGGCCGGCGGCGGTCGCGCGGCTCGGGGTGCGGATGTCGAACTCGGCGATCTTCTCGTCGGCGAACGCGTCGCGCTCCGCCGACCGGATCGTGCCGGCGCGGACGAACTCGGCGTGATCGGCACGGTCGAGCATGAGGTTCTCGGCGATGGTGAACTCGCCGACGAGCCCGTCCTCCTTGCGGTCCTCCGGAACGAAGCCGACGCCCGCGTCGAGGATCTGCTTGACGGTGCGGCCGGTGAGCTCGCGGCCGTCGAGCGTGACGTGCCCGGCGTGCACCGGCTCGAGGCCGAGGATCGCCTCGGTCAGCTCGGTCTGCCCGTTGCCCTGGACCCCGGCGATGGCGAGGACCTCGCCGCGCCGGACCGTGAACGAGACGTCGTCGACCAGCACGATGCCGGACGGGTCGGTGACGGTCAGCCCGTCGACGACGAGGGCGTCCTCGCCCTCGGTGGCCGGCGCCTTGTCCACGACGAGGGAGACGGCGCGGCCGACCATGAGCGCCGCGAGCTCGTTGTTCGTCGCGGTGGGCGACGCCTCGCCGACGACCTTGCCGAGACGGATCACGGTGATGCGGTCGGCGACCTCGCGGACCTCGCGGAGCTTGTGGGTGATGAAGACGATGGCGGTGCCGGCGGCGCGGAGCTGCCGCATGATGCCCATCAGCTCGTCGGTCTCCTGCGGGGTGAGGACGGCCGTCGGCTCGTCGAACACCAGGACCTTCGCGTCGCGGGACAGCGCCTTGATGATCTCGACGCGCTGCTGCACGCCGACGGGCAGGTCCTCGACCTTGGCGTCCGGGTCGACGTCGAACCCGAACCGCTCCGAGATCTCGCGGACGCGCTTGCGGGCGCCGGCGAGGTCGAGCCGTCCGCCGAACGCGGTCTGCTCCTGGCCGAGGATGACGTTCTCCGCCACGGTGAAGACGGGGACGAGCATGAAGTGCTGGTGCACCATGCCGATGCCGGAACGCATGGCGTCACCCGGGCCGTCGAAGTCCTGGACGACGTCGTCCAGCAGGATCTCACCCTCGTCCGCCTGGTACAGGCCGTACAGGACGTTCATCAGGGTCGACTTGCCGGCGCCGTTCTCCCCGAGGAGACAGTGGACCTCACCCGGCTCGACGGTGAGCGAGATGTGGTCGTTGGCGACGAGGGGGCCGAACCGCTTCGTGATGCCGCGGAGTTCGAGCTTCATGTTCTCAGAGTCTGTTTCTGTGATCGGCGCACGGAAACGCGGGCGAGGGAGGGTCCCCCGCCCGCGTCCACCGGACTACTTGACGGTCGCCTTGGTCTCGACCTTGATCGACCCGTCGATGATGCCCGACTTGATGGTGTCGAGCTCCTTCTCGAGGCCGCTGTCGACCTTGTCGGCGTAGTCGTGGAACGGCGCGATGCCGACGCCGTCGTTCTTCAGCGTGCCGACGTACGGCTCGTTGGAGTACTTCTTGTCGGCAGCCTGCTCGACGACGTCCTTGACGGCGGGGCGCATGCCCTTCTCGACGGACGTGAACGCGATGTCCTTGTAGCGCGGGTCGGCCTCGTACAGGTCGCTGTCCGCACCGATCAGCACGGAACCGTTGTTCGCGTCCTTGATCGCCTCGGCAGCGGACTGGTAGATCGGGCCACCGACGGGCAGGATCACGTCGGCGTCCTGGTCGATGAGGGTCTGCGCGACGGCCTTGGCCTGGGTGCCGGCCTCGAAGCCGCCCGTGAACGAGCCCTTCTGGCTGTCGACGTCCCAGCCGACGACCTTGACGTTCTTCGACTTCTGCTCGTTGTAGTACTTCACGCCGTCCGCGAAGCCGTCCATGAAGATCGTGACGGTCGGGATCTGCATGCCGCCGAAGGTGCCGACGACGCCGCTCTTCGAGTACGAGGCGGCCGCGTAGCCGGCGAGGAACGCCGCCTGCGAGGTGTCGAACGTGATCGGCTTGACGTTCTTGGCGTCGATCGAGTTGTCGTCGATGATCGCGAAGTCGGTGTCGGGGTTCGCGGCGGCCTGCTTCTTCGTGGCGTCGGCGAGGTTGAAGCCCACGGTGACGATGAGGTTGCAGTTCTGGCCGATGAGCTGCTCGATGTTCGAGTCGTAGACGGTGGCGTCCTTGGACTCGGCCGACTTGTAGGTGGCACCGAGGTCCGCGGCGGCGTCCTTCATGCCTTCGAAGCCGAGCTGGTTGAACGACTTGTCGTCGAAGCCACCGGCGTCGGAGACCATGCAGGGGCGGAAGCTGGTCTTGTTGCCGGTCGCGGTGTCGGACGGGGCGGCCGAGCAGCCGGCGAGGACGGCGACGGTGCCGGCCAGCGCGAGGGAGCTCAACAGGACCTGACGGGTACGAGATGTCACGGGTGGGTTCCTCCGGGGAGCGTGCCCGGACCACGTGCGTTCCGGGCGATCGTGGCGACAGTACACGACCGCCCGGCCGGTACAGAACGCCCCTGAGGGACTCCTGGGATCAGTTACGGGATCGCGACCGCGCGGAAACGCGCCCGTAACGCGGTGTCACGGCGGGACCCCCAGTTCGGGGGACGTCAAGCGCTTTTCGTGGTGGAGCGCTACAGGACGTCGCCGCGGCCGCTGATCTTCAGTGCATCCACCACACCCTTGACCCGCTGCGCGTTCGCGCTCGTGGTGACGAGCAGGGCGTCGGGGGTGTCCACGACGACGATGTCCTCGACGCCGATGAGCGAGATGAGCCGCTGGCTGTGCGAGACGACGATGCCGCTCGACGAGTCCGCGAGGATGCGGGCGCCGTCACCGAGCACCGCGAGGTTGTTGGCGCGGCCGCCGGACTGCAGCTTCGCGAGCGAGGCGAAGTCGCCGACGTCGTCCCAGTCGAAGTCGCCGGGGATGACCGCCATGCGTCCGGCAGCGGCCGCGGGCTCGGCCACCGTGTAGTCGATCGCGATCTTCTCGAGCTCGGGCCACACCGCGTCGACGACGGCACCGCGTGCCGAGGTGTCCCACGCGTCGGCGAGTTCCTCGAGGCCGGCGAGGAGCGCGGGCTTCGTCCGGCCGATCTCGGCGAGCAGCACGTCGGCCCGGGCGATGAACATGCCGGCGTTCCAGAGGTAGGTGCCCTGCTCGACGTAGGACCGTGCGGTGTCGAGGTCCGGCTTCTCGACGAAGGAGCGGACCGCGTGGGCGGTGGGGGCCCCGTCGATGCCGATCGGGTCGCCGTGCGCGTGGATGTAGCCGAAGCCGATCGCGGGCTCGGTCGGCGTGATCCCGATCGTGGTGATGTATCCGGCACGCGCGGCGACCACCGCCTCGCGGACCGACCGGCGGAACCCACGGGCGTCGCCGATGACGTGGTCGGCGGCGAAGGAGCCGATGACGACGTCCGGCTCGCGGCGCCGCAGGATCGCCGCGGCGAGGCCGATGGCGGCGGTGGAGTCCTTCGGCTCGCTCTCGAGCACGACGTTGTGGTCCGCGACGCCGGGGAGCTGGGACTCGACGGCGACGCGGTGGGCCCGGCCCGTCACGACCATGATCCGCTGCTCGCCGGCGAGCGGCGCGAGGCGGTCCCACGTCTGCCGGAGCAGCGAGGTGCCGGACCCGGTCAGGTCGTGCAGGAACTTGGGCGCGTCGGCGCGCGACAACGGCCACAGTCGCGATCCGATGCCCCCGGCGGGGATGATCGCGTAGAAGTCCTCGAGTGCGTCTGCCACGTGCTCACCGTACCGGTGCCACCGTGCGCGACCTGGGTGCTTCCCGCACCCTTCCCGCACGCTCGCGGTGCGGGAGTCCGCACGCGACGGCCGCAGCCGGCCCGCCGGTCGTGCGCCGCGCCTCCCGTCCACCCGCGGGCGCGGCTGTTCACCGCCTGCGTGCCGGGCGTTCACGTCGGCGGCCCCGACGGGACACACCCGGGGCCGAGCATGGGCATCGCCATGAACGCACGCAGCGTGGAGCGCGGCACGTCCCAACGGACCGTCGCCGTCGTGACCGAGAGCTTCCTGCCCACCCTCAACGGCGTCACCACCAGCGTCCTCGCGGTGCTGGACCACCTGGAACGCCGCGGTCACCGCGCGGTCGTCATCGCGCCGGACACCCCCGGCATCGCGCAGTTCCGCTCGCGGACGCAGGTGGAGCGCTACCGCTCGTTCGACGTCCACCGGGTGCCGGCGGTCGCGTACCGCCAGTTCCCGGTCGCACTCCCGCACCCGGTGCTCGACACGATCCTCGCCGCCTCCGGCGCCGACGTGCTGCACGCCGCCAGTCCGTTCCTGCTGGGTGGACGCGCCATCACGGCGGCCGGGAGGCTCGGCATCCCCTCCGTCGCCGTCTTCCAGACCGACGTGGCCGGGTTCGCCCGCCGCAACGGCCTGACCGCGACCGTCCCGCTGGTGCGGAAGATCCTCGGGCGCATCCACGCCGGCGCGTCGCTGACGCTCGCGCCGTCGAGCGCGACCGCGGCGATGCTCGCCGAGGACGGCGTCCCGCGGGTCGCCCGCTGGGGTCGCGGCGTCGACACCGACCTGTTCCACCCGGCGCGGCGCTCCTCGGCGCACGTCCGGGCGCTCCGGCGGCGGATCGCCCCGCGCGGCGAGACGATCGTCGGGTACGTCGGGCGGCTCGCACCGGAGAAGGAGGTCGAGCGGCTCGCCGAGCTCGGCGGCGTCCCGGGGATCCGGATCGTCGTCGCCGGCGGCGGTCCGTCGCGGGCGATGCTCGAACGGCGGCTCCGGCACCTCGACGTCACCTTCACGGGGCCGCTGCGCGGCGACGCGCTCGCGGACGCCTACGCCGCCCTGGACCTGTTCGTGCACACCGGTCCGGCGGAGACGTTCGGGCAGACCCTGCAGGAGGCCCACGCGAGCGGCCTGCCGGTCATCGCACCCGCGGCCGGTGGCCCGGTCGACCTGGTCGCCCCCGGACTCGACGGCGACCTGTACGACCCGGACGAGCCGCAGGCCCTCCGCCGCGCGGTGCTCGCCCTGCACCACGACCGCGCCCAGGCCGCACGGATGGGCTCCGCCGGACGGCTCCGGGTCGAGGGCACGACGTGGGAGGCGGTCGGCGACCAGCTGCTCGGCCACCACGACACGGCCCGCACGATCGGCGCGCCGCCCGCCGCGACGCGAGGTGCCCGGACCGGTTGGCACGAGAAGGTCAGCGCACGCGCATAGGATGGTCGTGTTCCACACGAACACGAACGGCAAGGGCTCGCCGATCGGGCGAGCCCGTCCTATGGGAGGACGAGCTCATGGCCGAGCAGACCGGAGGGGGTACGGCGACCGCCGCACCCCGGGTGACGATCGATGCGCCGCGCGCTTCTCGGACACCGCAAGGGACCCTCTACCGGGGCTCGACCGGCATGTGGTCCTGGGTCCTGCACCGCATCACCGGTGTGGCGATCTACTTCTTCCTGCTGGTGCACATCCTCGACACCGCCCTCGTGCGGCTGTCCCCCGAGGCGTACAACGCGGTCATCGGCACGTACAAGACGCCGATCATGAACCTCGGTGAGATCGCCCTCGTGATGGCGATCGTCTTCCACGCGTTCAACGGGCTCCGGATCATCCTCGTGGACTTCTGGTCGAAGGGCCCGAAGTACCAGCGCGCCATGTTCTGGATCGTGCTCGTCCTCTGGGCGATCGCCATCGCCGGCTTCCTGCCGCGCCAGCTCATGAACCTCGTCGCGGACTTCAACTAAGGGGGCATCCGGATGACCACGCAGACCATCGAGCCCCCGCGCTCCGCAGCCGCAGCCCGTCGCACCACCAACTGGGAGAAGTGGGGCTGGATCTACATGCGCGGCTCGGGCGTCCTGCTCGTCGTGCTGATCTTCGGGCACCTCTTCGTCAACATGGTGGCGGGCGAGGGCGTCAAGCAGATCGACTTCGCGTTCGTCGCCGGCAAGTGGGCGTCGCCGTTCTGGCAGGTGTGGGACTCGCTCATGCTCGTCCTCGCGCTGATCCACGGGTCGAACGGCATGCGCACGATCGTCAACGACTACGTGTCGAAGCCGGGCATCCGCAAGACCCTGCTCGTCGCGATCCTCATCGCCTGCGTCGTGCTCATCGTGCTCGGCCTGCTCGTCTGCTGGACGTTCGACCCGTGCCCCGCCGGTGCAGCCGCCGCGGACCTGCCGTCGTTCTGCCCCGCGCAGTAATCCCGCCGACCGCAGCCGCGACCCCCTACTCGCCCGCCGTCCACTCCCCCGACGGCGCGGCCACCACCCCGGAAAGGCCCCAGTGACCGAGACCACCGTTCACCACCACCAGTTCGACATCGTCATCATCGGCGCGGGCGGTGCCGGCATGCGTGCCGCCATCGAGGCCGGCCCGAAGGCGAAGACGGCCGTCATCTCGAAGCTGTACCCGACCCGCTCGCACACCGGTGCAGCGCAGGGCGGGATGGCCGCGGCGCTCGCGAACGTCGAAGAGGACTCGTGGGAGTGGCACACCTTCGACACGATCAAGGGCGGCGACTACCTGGTCGACCAGGACGCCGCCGAGATCCTCGCGAAGGAGGCCATCGACGCGGTCATCGACCTCGAGAACATGGGTCTGCCGTTCAACCGCACGCCCGAGGGCAAGATCGACCAGCGCCGTTTCGGCGGGCACACGCGCGACCACGGCAAGTCCCCCGTCCGCCGCGCCTGCTACGCGGCCGACCGCACTGGTCACATGATCCTGCAGACGCTGTTCCAGAACTGCGTGAAGCTCGGCGTGAACTTCTTCAACGAGTTCTACGCGCTCGACCTCATCATGGTGGACGTCACGGGCGACGACGGCGTCACCCGCAAGCAGCCCGCCGGTGTCGTCGCCTTCGAGCTCGCGACCGGCGACCTGCACGTCTTCCACGCCAAGGCGATGATCTTCGCCACCGGCGGCTTCGGCAAGATGTACAAGACGACCTCGAACGCGCACACCCTCACCGGCGACGGCGTCGGCATCGTGTGGCGCACCGGTCTCCCGCTCGAGGACATGGAGTTCTTCCAGTTCCACCCGACCGGGCTCGCTGGCCTCGGCATCCTCCTGACCGAGGGTGCCCGAGGCGAGGGCGCGATCCTCCGCAACGCCTCGGGTGAGCGGTTCATGGAGCGCTACGCCCCGACGATCAAGGACCTCGCACCCCGCGACATCGTCGCCCGGTGCATGGTGCAAGAGGTCGCAGAGGGCCGCGGCGCGGGTCCGAACAAGGACTACGTGCTGCTCGACTGCACGCACCTCGGCGCCGAGGTGCTCGAGACGAAGCTCCCGGACATCACCGAGTTCGCCCGCACCTACCTCGGTGTGGACCCGGTCGTCGAGCCGGTGCCCGTGATGCCGACCGCGCACTACGCGATGGGCGGGATCCCGACGAACGTCAAGGCCGAGGTCCTGTACGACAACACGACCGTCGTCCCCGGGCTCTACGCCGCCGGCGAGTGCGCGTGCGTCTCGGTCCACGGCTCGAACCGACTCGGCACGAACTCGCTCCTCGACATCAACGTCTTCGGCAAGCGCTCCGGCAACAACGCGGCCGAGTGGGTCAAGACCGCCGACTTCCTGCCGCTGCCCGAGCACCCGGAGCAGGCCGTCAAGGACATGCTCGACCAGCTCCGCGCGTCCACCGGCACCGAGCGCATCGCCGTGCTGCGCAAGGAACTGCAGGACGAGATGGACAAGAACGCGCAGGTGTTCCGCACCGACGAGTCCCTGGCCCGCGTCACCGAGACGATCCACACGCTCCGGAACCGGTTCATGCAGGTCTCCGTGCAGGACAAGGGCAAGCGTTTCAACACCGACCTGCTCGAGGCGGTCGAGCTCGGGTTCCTGCTCGACCTCGCCGAGGTCGTCGTCTACTCGGCCCGCAACCGCAAGGAGTCCCGCGGCGGCCACATGCGCGACGACTACCCGAAGCGCGACGACGAGAACTACATGCAGCACACCATGGCGTACCTGACGGGCGATCCGCACTCGTCACTCGCCGACGACCACATCACCCTCGACTGGAAACCAGTCGTCGTGACGCGGTACCAGCCGATGGAGAGGAAGTACTGAGATGACCGACACCCTGGTCTCCGACGCACCCCGCACCGACACCGTGCAGGACGCCCCTCCCGGATCGTTCTCGGTCACCCTGATCATCCGGCGCTTCGACCCGGACGTCGACGACGAGCCGCGCTGGCAGGACTTCGACGTCATGATGCTGCCGACCGACCGCATCCTCGACGCGCTGCACAAGATCAAGTGGGATCAGGACGGCTCGCTGACCTTCCGTCGCTCCTGCGCCCACGGTGTGTGCGGTTCCGACGCGATGCGCATCAACGGCCGCAACCGGCTGGCCTGCAAGACCCTCATCAAGGACCTCGACGTGTCGAAGCCGATCTACGTCGAGGCGATCAAGGGGCTGCCGCTCGAGAAGGACCTCGTCGTCGACATGGAGCCCTTCTTCAAGTCCTTCCGCGAGGTCCAGCCCTTCCTGCAGGCGAGCTCGGCACCGGAGAAGGGCAAGGAGCGCGTGCAGTCCGTCGCCGACCGTGCCCGCTTCGACGACACCACGAAGTGCATCCTCTGCGCCGCGTGCACGTCGTCCTGCCCGGTGTTCTGGACCGACGGCCAGTACTTCGGCCCCGCGGCGATCGTCAACGCGCACCGGTTCATCTTCGACTCGCGCGACGACGCTGCGGACGTCCGGCTCGACATCCTCAACGACAAGGAGGGGGTCTGGCGCTGCCGCACCACCTTCAACTGCACCGACGCCTGCCCGCGCGGCATCCAGGTCACGAAGGCCATCTCCGAGGTCAAGCAGGCGATCATGCGAGGGAAGGCATAGGTCGCACCCGGTAGGCTCGCGGCCATGACGTTCGCGGAGACCCGCCCCATCCTCGACCAGCTCGGCTACACGATCCGCTACGTGCAGCTCCCCGGTGAGACCCTGCACGAGCCCCCGGTCGAGGGAGCACTGCGGGTCGTGCCGGTCGAGGGTGCCGGTGACTTCGCCCTCGAGGTCGTGGACTACGGCACCGCTCGGCGTCTCGCGACCGCCCGCGGCGAAGCCGATGCCGTCGAGATGCTCCGGCGGTTCCTCAACCGTCCGTTCCCGGCGCCGAAGGACATCCCACGCCACGAGCTCGACGGGCTGCGCGACCGGGCGGCGTCCACGTACCCGCAGCTCGCGCAGCAGGTCGCGCAGGCGGGCGAGCAGGGGCTGACCATCCAGATCCCGGCGGGCGTGCCGGTCGACCGGATCGGCGGCCCGGACGGCTACCTCCTGCACCCCCTCGACACCCCGCTGCCGCAGCGGTCGCTCCCGCCGCACGTGGCCGGGTCGCCCGAGACGCACCGCTACTTGGTCGAACGGCCGTTCCTCGTGACCGTCCGGTTCGTCCAGCCCTGGTTCGACCAGCCCGGAGGCGCGCTGCGCTTCCAGACGGCGGATCCGTCGGTCACGGTGCGCGACCTCGTCGTGGACGGTTCGCTCTCACGCCTCCGCGTGGTCTGATGCGCGTCACCTGATCCACGACTGCCGCGCCGCTCCCGCAGCACGACTGCCGCACGACTGCCGCACGACGAAGCGGCCCGCACCCTCCGGTGCGGGCCGCTTCGTCGTGCGGGCGGCTTCGTCGTGCCGACCGCGTCGTCGTGCTGCTCGGACTAGCCGAGGTCCGGACGGTCGAATCGCGCACCCGCCGGGTTCGACTCGAGGACGCCGAAGACGATCGCCGCGACGTTCACGAACATGCCGATGAGCCAGAACGGGCCGGCGAGGTTCGCGTCGTGGACCCGGCGCCATCCGAGGGCGATGTTCGGGACGAGGGTGCCCAGCCACCAGATGCCGTACAGGCCGAGGAACACGAACGCGATCGGGGACGGCGCGGCGTCGCCCGACGGGTTGCCGTAGGCGTCGACCCGTGTGCTGCTGACGAGGGAGCCGATCAGCACCGCGTAGAACCCGCCGAACAGGACGATCGTGACGATGGCGTTGGCGAGGATCCAGTACCAGAACTCGCTGCGGCTGGCCCGCCCGTCGAACCGGGCGTACTTCGCGAAGAAGCGCTTGAACGCGTCGAGGAACCCGATGCCGTACCAGGGGGCCCACAGCGGCGGGACGCCGTCGGGGCCGACCGGGACGTGCTGCTGCGGCTGGTAGGGCTGCTGTGCGTACGGCTGCTGAGCGTACGGCTGCTGGCCGGGCTGGCCGTACGGCTGCTGAGCATACGGCTGCTGGCCGGGCTGGCCGTACGGCTGCTCACCGGGCTGGCCGTAGGGCTGCTGGCCGGGCTGGCCGGACGGCTGCTGGCCCTGCGGCTCGTGTCCGTCCGGGTTCTGCGGTGGGTACTGGTCACTCATGGGTCCCCCTGTGTGTCGGCTCGAGTACGGAAGAGAGTCAACCAGACCGACGCCCCGTCGTCCGTCCCCGTCGCCCGTCCCCGTCGGACGGCGAGGCGGCCCCCACCGCGGGAGCGGGCCGCCTCGGGTCGAGCTGGAGCGCGGTGATCAGTACCCGGTCGTCGTGCCCATGTTCGCGGCGGCCGAGGCGAACACGATGATCGAGATGATGCCGAAGACGATCGACAGTGCGGAGATGATGACCCCGGCGAGCGCCAGGCCGCGGCCGCGCTCACCCGTCTTCTTGATCTGGGTCAGCGCGATGATGCTGACGACGAGCCCCGCGATGTTCACGACGAACGCGAGGATGAACCCGACGATCGCGAGGACGCTGTAGCGGTCGGAGGCCGGAGCGGGGGCGGACTGGTAGGGCTGTGCGTTGGTCATGTGGGATCCCCTCGGTGGTGTGACGTGCTGGACGCTGCCGGGCGCAGTGCCCAGCGCTCCCGACCATATCGATCGAGCGCGCCTCGGGTTACCGCATGACGACCCCCGATCGGGGGACGGGCACGCTCGTCGCCGCCGCTCGGAGCCCGAACGGTGCCGACTCCGGGTGCTCAGCCGCGATCGGGCCGGTCGTACTGCTGCCCCTGCGGGACCGTGGCGAGCAGGCCCACGATGAGCGCGAACAGGACGCCGATCGGCGGGATGATGAAGAACAGGGCGAAGTACCCGCTGAGGTTCACGTCGTGCAGGCGGCGGACGGTCAGCGCGATGAACCCGATGAAGGTGGCGAGCGCCCAGAGCTGGACGAGGCGGTCGTCGGCGTTCGAGATGTACGGCAGCGCGTTGATGACGGAGCCCACGATGCCGATCGCCGCGTTGCCGATCACGTACCAGAGCGCCCAGAACCAGAACTCGCTCTTGCTGGCGCGTCCGTCGAACCGGACGTACTTCTTCCAGAAGCGCAGGAACGCCTGCGGGAACGGGATCCCGTACCAGGGTGCCCAGAGCGGCGGCGGCCCCTGCTGCTGCCCGTTCGGCGTGGGCGAGCCGTAGGGGTTCTGCGCGGCGGACGGCTGCTGCCCGTACGGGTCCTGGCCGTACGGGCTCGGCCCACCGGACGGCTGTTGGCCGTACGGGCTCGGCCCACCGGACGGCTGCTGCCCGTACGGGCTCGGCCCGCCGGACGGCTGCTGCCCGTACGGGCCCGGCCCACCGGACGGTCGGCCGTACGGATCCTGCGGCGGGTACTGGTCGCTCACGGTTCGTTCCTTCCGGTGGCCTGCTCGTGCAGAGCCGTGTCGATGCGCCTCGAGTCAAGCAGAGCCGGAGCACCGACGCGTCATCCCTGCGGACGACCCACTGGACCGCGGCACCCCGCGGCACGAGGGCACCCGAGGGTCAGGGGACGAGTGCGAGCTTCCCGCCGGGGTGCTGCGACTCGAGCACCTCGGCGGCCTGCCGTGCTTCGGCGAGCGGGAACGTCCGCGCGACCGGGACGACCAGTTCCCCCGAGGCGGCGAGGTCGATCAACCGCTGGCGCACCGAGTCGCGGAACGCCTTGCTCTCCGGCTGGGCACCGCCGATCGCTCGGATGCCGTCCGACTCCGCCCGACCGAACGCGGCGATCGTCACGATGCGCGAGCGGTCGGCGACGAGCGCGAGGGAGACGTCGACGGCCTCGTCGGTGCCGACGCAGTCGAGCGCGACGTCGACACGGTCGTCCGTGCCGTCGCCGACGAGCGCCCGGACGCGGTCCTCGAGCCCGTCCCCGTACGCGATCCACTCGCCACCGAAGTCCGCGACGGTGTCGGCGTTCCGCTCCGATGCCGTCCCGATCACGCGGGCACCGAGGAGCCGGAGCTGCTGGAGCAGGCTGACCCCGACCGCGCCGGCGGCGCCGTGCACGAGGACGGTGTCGTTGCCGGTCGCACGGGTGACCCGGAGCATGTCGGCCGCCGTGGTGCCGGCGAGCAGCAGGTTCGCCGCTTCGGGGAACCCGAGCGACGCCGGCTTCGCGAACACGTCCCCGGCGGGCACCGTGATCCGTTCGGCCCACCCGCCGGCGACCCGGAACGCGAGGACCTCGTCGCCGACCGCTCCCCCACCCGAGGCGATCTCGGTGTCCGGTCCGACGGCGACGAGGACCCCAGCGACCTCGTAGCCGACGGGGACGGGCAGGTCCGACGGGTCGCCCTGCCGGGTGTGCTTGGTGTCCGCGGGGTTCATCCCGGCGGCACGGACGTCGATCGTCACCTCGCCCGGGCCGGGTGCCGGCACCTCGGTGTCGACGTACTCGAGGACTTCGCTGCCGCCGAACCGCGGTGCAACCCAGTGCTTCGTCATGCCCCCGACGCTACGCGCGCGGTGCCGGACGTCGTCGGGTCCGCAGGGTACGGGACCGCAGCACGAGGAGTGCGGAGCCGGCGACGAGGAGCGCTCCGGCGATCGTGAGCGGGATCGTCGGGTCGCTGCCGGTGAACGCCAGCTCGGCCGGGGACGTCCCCGAGCCACCGCCGCCCGAGCCGGCCGCGACCGGGACCGCCGGAGCGCTCGACGTCGGAGCCGTCGGGGTGGCCGACGGCGACGGGACCACCGCGGGCGCGCGGACGGTCAGGACGTACGTCTCGGTGTCGGCCGGAGCCGTGCCGTTGTCCGCCGTGATCGTCACGGTCGTGGTGCCGGGTGTCGTCGGGGTGCCGGAGATGACCCCGGTGGTGGGGTTGATGGTGAGTCCCGGCGGGAGCGTGCCACCGTCGGAGTACGTCGGCGCCGGGCTGCCGGTCGCGGTCACCGGGAACGAGTACGGCGTCCCGGCGGTCGCTGCCGTGGGCGTACCCGAGGTGATCGTCGGCGCGACCGTCTCGGAGGGCGTCCCGGGGGCCGGGCACCCGGTCGGCGCCGTGATCGTGTTCGTGTCGAGCGTGACCGCGGCGTTCCGTGCGAGGAGTCGGCCGACGACCGTCGCACCCGTGGTGGCCGTGACGGACTGGTCCGCGAGGACGGTGCCCTGGAACTGTGCGGCGCTGCCGATGGTGGCGGAGCTGCCGACCTGCCAGAAGACGTTGCAGGAACTGGCCCCGCCGGTGATGAGGATGCGCGTACCCGACCCGATCGTCAGCGTGGACGCGGCCTGGAACACCCAGACGGAGTCCGCGCTGCCCGCGAGCGTCAGGGTCCCGGTGTCGGCGAGTCGCAGCGCGTCGCCGGTGTACACGCCGGGCGACAGGCTCAGACCGTTCAGCTCGGTGATCCCGGTCTGGGTCGGGGTGAGCGACGCGGCCACGCCGTACGCCGTCGTCGTGTCGGCCTGCGCCTGGGTGGCCGCAGCATCGGTCTGGTGCACCGTGCCGTTCACGATGCCGTTCCCGGTGCCGCCGAAGCCGGTGATCGAGGTGCCCGGCGAGACGCCGAGGTCGCCCTGCACGGCCGTCGGCCCGGTGTTCGTGACGGTGGAGGCACCGAGGACCCCGTAGGTCGCTGCGGTGCCGAGGTCGATCGGACCGTCGATGACGGTCGCGGCCGATGCCGGTGCGGAGGACGCGAGCGCGAGCGCCGCCGCCAGTCCGATCCCGGTGCCGATGAGGGTGAGTGAGCGGACGATGGGCGTGCTGGCCATGACGGCCCCTGCCTGTTCAGGAGAGGTACCGCTCAGGTGCCGAAGGCGCCCGGCACTCGCCGTGCTGCGAGTCTGGCCCGTGTTCCTGCGCAGACCGACCCGGATTGCCAGGTTCGCCGGATCCGCGCGGTTCGGACACGCCCGGTACCGACCGTTCCGGCACCGCGCCCGACGGTAGCGTCGTCTGGTGCCCTCTCCCCACGAAGCCCTCGACCCCGACCGACGCCCGAGCGCGCGGCAGCGGGCCGCGGTGGTCGTCAACCCCTCGACGGTCGACCTCGCCGCCCTCCGTTCGGCGGTCGCCACCGAACAGGGGTCGCTCGGGTGGGACGACACGGTGTGGTTCGAGACCGCTGCCGGCGACGACGGCCGCGCCGCCGCGCAGGAGGCGCGAGCCGGTGCGCCCGACGTCGTGCTGGTCGTCGGTGGCGACGGCACGCTCCGGGTGGCAGCCGAGGTCCTGCACGGATCCCGGATCCCGATCGCCCTGCTCCCGACGGGGACCGGCAACCTCTACGCGCGGAACCTCGGTATCCCGATCGGTGACGTGACGGCTGCGGTCCGGTCGGCGTTCCGTGGCGCGGACCGTCCCGTCGACGTCGCGTTCGCCGCGCTGACCTCAGCGGACGGGGACACCGCCGAGCACGCGTTCCTCGTGATGGCGGGCATCGGTCTCGATGCCCGGATGGCGGCCGAGACGAACGCCGGGCTGAAGAAGCGCTTCGGGTGGCTCGCCTACTCCGACCCGATCCTCCGGTCCGTCGTGGGCAACCGTCAGATCGACCTCCGGTACCGCCTCGACGGCGGCGAGGAGCACGGCATGCGCGCACACACGGTCATCGTCGGCAACTGCGGCACCCTCACCGCCGGCCTCCTGCTCCTGCCCGCTGCGGAACCGGACGACGGACTCCTCGACGCCGTGGCGTTCCGACCGCGTGGACGTGTCGGGTGGACCAAGATCGGCTACGGCCTCTCGCTCAACCGCTTCTTCCACCGCACGGGCTTCGGCCGCCTGCTCGCACGCTTCCTGCCGCGGTCGCGGACCCTCGGCTACACGACGGCGCGGCGACTCGACCTCGTGCTCGACGAGCCCGAGCAGCTGCAGTTGGACGGCGATCCGTTCGGCCTGGTGGCCGCCGCCAGCCTGCGCGTCGAGCACGGCGGTCTCGTGCTGCGGACGGCCTGACGCGGCGGTCCGACGCGGGTGCACGACGGACGGGAGGCGCGGTGGCCGCCCGCACCGCGCCACCCGTCCGTCTCTTGGGGGCGTCGAGGACGCTAGGCGCGCGCGGACCGCACCCGGTCCGCGAACGCGGCGTGCAGCGGGTGCTGCGGGTCGAGCCCGGTGATCTCGGTCACGACGTCCGCGTCGCTCCGGTCCGAACGCAGCAGTGCCTGGAGTTCGACGCTCTGCTCGTCGTCCGGCACGTCGAAGCGCAGCGCGGCACCCATCGCGTCGAGCAGTGCCGTCGGCTCCGTGCCGTCCTCGGCGAGGGCGGCAGCGGGCGACACGAACCGCTCGTCCCGCGAGAGCTTCCGAAGCGGCTGCCGGCCGACCCGGGTCACGGTGTCGGGCAGGTGCGGGTTCTCGAAGCGGCCGATGATCGCCTGCACGTAGGCGCGGTGCACCTCTGGGTCGAGCTCGTGACGACGGACGAGCAGGTCGCTCGTCTCGGCGAGCACCGACTCGAGCTCGGAGCGGACCGCGGGGATCGCGATCGCGTCCGAGATCTTGTCCGCCCCCGCGAGGAAGCCGTGGTAGGCGACGGTGGCGTGCCCGGTGTTGACGGTGAAGAGCTTGCGCTCGATCGAGGCCGCGAGGCCGTCCACGTAGTGGGCACCCGGGATCTCGGGCTCGTTCCCGCCGAACGGCGTGCGGTCGATGGCCCACTCGTAGTAGGTCTCGACGGTGACGTCGAGGCCGGCACCGTCGGGCTGCGCCGGGACGATGCGGTCGACGGCGGTGTTCGCGAAGACGGCCTTGGCGAGCGCCTGGTCGCGCACGTCGGCCGGCAGCGCCTCGACGATGAACTCGCACAGACGGTCGGTGGCGTTCAGGGCGTTCTCGCACGCCATCACCGCGATCGGGGCGGCGTCGGGGTCGCGCTGTTCGAGGGCCCGGGCGATGACCGGGGCGATGAACTTCAGCACGTTCGGGCCGACGGCGCACGTGACGACCGCGGCGGCGGCGATCTCGGCGACGACGCCGTCCTCGTCCTGGGCGCTGTTCAGCGCGCGGAAGTTCGTGACCTCGTGGTCACGCGCGTCGTGGCCGACCTCGTGCACGGTGTACGAGTCGGCAGCGGCGAGCGCGTCGATGAGCGGCGCGGCGACGTCGGCGAAGACGACCTCGTACCCAGCCTCGTGCAGCAGCAGTCCGACGAAGCCGCGGCCGATGTTGCCCGCGCCGAAGTGGACCGCGGTGGGGGTGCTCACTCGTTGACCTCGCCGAGGATCGACAGGATCGCGGCGGTGTCCGGCGCGTCGGTCAGCTTCTGGACCTCGTCCTCGTCGCTGAACACGATCGCGATCTTGGACAGGATGTCGAGGTGCTCGTTGTTGACGCCGGCGATGCCGACGACGAAGCGGACGGGGTTGCCGTCCCAGTCGATGGGCGTCGCGTAGCGGATGAACGACAGCGCCGAGGACTTGATGGCGTCCTTCGCGTCGTTCGTGCCGTGCGGGATGGCGAGGAAGTTCCCCATGTACGTCGAGACGCTCTTCTCGCGCTCGAGCATGGCCGGGTAGTAGTCCGCGGTGACCGCGCCTGCAGCCTCGAGGATCTCGGCCGCCTCCTTCATCGCCTCCGACTTCGTCGGTGCGGTGTCCTCGGTGTGGATCCGGATCTGGCTCTCCTGCAGGACGGGCATCGGGGTTCTCCTTGCTTCGTGACGTGGCGTCGTGGACGTGTGGAGGGGACGGGCCGTGGCCCGTCCCCTCCGATACTGCACTGCGTTACTGGTTCTTGAGCTGGTCGACGACCTGGTCGTACTGCGGCGCGTTCATGAAGTTGCCGACGGACACGTGCTGTGCCCCCGGGTTCTTCTGCCTCGCGCGGTCGGTCAGCTCCTCCTGCGTGATGATGAGGTCCTCCGTGCCGTCGAGGTTCGCGATCGCCTTGTTGACGACCGTGACGCCCTCGATGCCGGCCTTCTTCACCTTGTTGCGGAGGACGCTCGCGCCCATCGCGCTCGAGCCCATGCCGGCGTCGCAGGCGAACACGACGTTCTGCACGCGGGTGGCCGTCGCGGTCGATGCGGAACCGACGCCGCCGAGCGAGGCCTCGGCCTCTTCGTCGTTGGCGGGGGCGTTGTTGCCGAGCAGGCCGGAGGTCGCGGCGTTGACGTCGCGGCCCTTGTTGGCCTGGAGCTTCGCCATCGCGGCGCTCATGTCGCCGCCGCCGTTCGCGAGGTCACGCTTGCGGGTGGCCAGCAGGAAGAACGAGGCCACGGCGAAGGACACCGCTGCCGAGAGGATCACCGACAGGATGACGCCGACGAAGCTGTCCTTCGCGGTCGAGCCGATCACGGCGAAGATCGACCCGGGGGACGCCGGGGCGACGAGGCCGGAGTGGAACGCCACGTTGGTCGCGACACCGGTCGCACCACCGAGGATGACGGCGATGAACAGCACCGGCTTCTGCAGCACGTACGGGAAGTAGATCTCGTGGATGCCGCCGAGGAACTGGATGATGATCGCGCCGGGAGCGGTCGAGCGGGCGATGCCGACACCGAAGAAGGTGAAGGCGAGCAGGATGCCGAGACCGGGGCCGGGGTTCGCCTCGAGCAGGAAGAGGATGCTCTTGCCCGACTCCTTCACCTGGGCGGCACCGAGCTGGTCGAGCACACCGTGGTTGATGGCGTTGTTGAGGAAGAACACCTTCGCCGGCTCGATGATCACGCTGGCGAGCGGGAGCAGCGAGTGGTTGATGAGGAACTCCACCGCCGCGCCGAGGCCGTTCGCGATGGCCTTGAAGACCGGCGCGAGCCAGAAGAACCCGATCATGGCGAGCACGAAGCCGAGGATGCCGGCCGCGTAGTTGTTCACGAGCATCTCGAAGCCCGGGCGGATCTTGCCGTCCCAGATCTTGTCGATCTGCTTGATGATGTACGCGCCGAGCGGGCCGCAGATCATCGCGCCGAGGATCATCACGGTGCCGTTGGCGCCGAGGATGACACCCATCGCGAAGATCGAACCGACGACGGCGCCGCGGGTCTCGTAGACCATCCGGCCGCCCTGGATCGCGATCGCGAGCGGGATGAGGTACGTCAGGATCGGGCCGACGACGCCGGGGTTGGCGACGCCGTTCGTCTCACCGAAGCCACCGAGGATCCCGACGGGGGTCCAGCCGGTCTCGATGAAGAAGGCCGTGATGATGCCCCACGCGATGAAGATCGCGATGTTGGGCATGACCATGCCGGAGAGGAACGTGCCGAACTTCTGAACGGCGACGCGTGCGCCGCCCCGCGACTTCGCGGGAGCGTCGGGCGCTGCAACGGACGACGTTGTCATGTGCGGTGACTTTCTGTGAGGTGCTGCTGCTGCGTGTGGAGGGAAGGTGGTGCTGGGGTCGGATCAGGCGGCGTGCGCCGCGGCCGCGGCGGACTTCGCAGCCGCCGCCGTCGACGCGGCGAGTGCCGCCTGGGCCATCTCGCGGGCCTCGGCGAGGGTGTACTTGCCGAGTTCGGCACGCACGTCGGCGAGGGCCGCGGGGGTCATGGAGAGGGTCGTGGCGCCGAGTCCGACGAGCACGACGGCGAGCAGCGGGTCGGCTGCCGCCTCGCCGCAGATCCCGACGGCCTTGCCCGCGTGCTGTCCGGCGGTGCCGAGCTGCGCGACGAGTCGGAGGACGGCGGGGTGCCACGGGTCCTGGTAGGACGCGACGGTGCCGAGCATGCGGTCGGCGGCCATCGTGTACTGGGTCAGGTCGTTCGTGCCGATCGACACGAAGTCGGCGGAGGTGAACACCTGGTCGGCCATGAGCGCGAGCGAGGGGACCTCGGCCATGACGCCGGCGGTCCGGATGCCGAGCTCCCGGGCGAGGTCGACGAAGTACTCGGTCTCCTCGGCGTCGGCGACCATCGGCGCCATCACCCAGAGGTCGGCCTCGGTCTCGGCGTCGGCCTGGGCGAGGGCGGTGAGCTGGTCGCGGAGCACCTCGGGGTGGTTCCGGAGCGCGCGGAGCCCGCGGCGACCGAGGGCCGGGTTCTCCTCGTCCTTGTCGGTGAGGAACGGCAGCGGCTTGTCGGCACCGGCGTCGAGCGCGCGGACGACGACCTTCTTGCCCGGGAACGCCTCGAGCAGCTGCTTGTAGGAGCCCTTCTGCTCGTCGACGGTCGGCGCCTTCGGCGAATCGAGGAAGAGGAACTCGGTGCGGAAGAGCCCCACGCCCTCCGCACCGAGAGCAACGGCACCCGCGGCGTCGGCCGGGCTGCCGAGGTTCGCGAGCAGCGGGACGGTGTGTCCGTCGGCGAGCGCACCGGCGGTCAGGGGCGCTGCGGCCGCGGCGAGGCGGTCGGCGATGCGCTGTTCGACGTCGGCCACGAGCTCGGCGGAGGGGTCCGTGACCACGGTGCCGGCCGCGGCGTCGACGACGACCTCGAGCCCGTCGGCCAGGTCGTCGGCACCGGTGACGCCGACGATGGCGGTGATGCCCTTGGCGCGGGCGAGGATCGCGGTGTGCGAGGTCGGGCCGCCGTCGCGCGTGACGAGGGCGAGGACCTTCTCGAGGTCGAGGAGCGCGGTGTCGGCGGGCGCGAGGTCGCGGGCGACGAGCACGAAGGGGGTGTCGGACTCCGGCACGCCCGGTGCGGCGACGCCGCGGAGCTTGGCGACGATGCGCTGGGCGACGTCGTCGAGGTCGGCCGCGCGCTCCCCCATGTAGCCGCCCATCGACACGAGCAGGTCGCGGAACTGGCCGAACGCCTCGAAGACGGCGCGCTCGGCGTTGGTGCCGCCGTCGATGCGGGCGTGGACGTCGTCGAGGAGCGTCGGGTCCTGCGCCATGAGCGCCTGCGCCTCGAGCACGGCCTGGGCGTCGCCGCCGGCGAGCTGCCCGCGCTTGTTGAGGTCGTCCGCCACCGCTGCCAGCGCCGAGGCCACCGCCTGCTTCGCGTCGTCCGCGGAACCCGTCAGCGCGTCCTTCGACGGTTCGCCGAGCGGGTCCGCCATGCGGAGCACGGGGCCGTGGGCGACGCCGCGGCCGACGCCGGTGCCGAGCAGTTCGGACATTCGAGACTCCTTCATCTCACGCGCGCTTGCGGTGGGGTGGTTCGTTCGGTGCGCACGACCGGAGACGGGACCCCGCCGGTGCGGCTGTGCAGCACCATACCCCGATCCACGTTGACAAACAAACACATCCGGGGATAAAAATGCAGAAACAGATGCCCGTTTGCGTCTGGTGGCTGAACCGTTCCGGTCATGGTCGCCGAGGACGTGCCCGGTCGTGTCCGTTCCGTTCCGACTCCACCGTTCCGAGACGACGAGGCCCCGATGTACGCACCAGAGCGCCACCAGCGCATCGTCGAGCAGGCGCGGGCGCAGGGTCGGGTCGACGTGAAGGACCTCGCCGAGCTGCTCGAGGTCACGCCGGAGACGATCCGCCGCGATCTGACCTCGCTCGAGCGGCGCGGGCTGGTCCGTCGCGCGCACGGCGGCGCGATCCCCGTCGAGCGCATCACCCTGCACCCGGGCGTGGGCGACCGCGGCGGCATCAACCAGGCCGAGAAGATGGTCATCGCCGAGGCTGCGATCGGGGAGCTGCCCGAGAACGGCTCGATCATGATCGATGCCGGCACCTCGACCATCTGCCTCGCCGAGCTGCTCCCGAACGACCGCGGCCTCACGGTCGTGACCCACTCCCTGCCGGTGGCGATGGCCGTCGCGAACCGGCCGGGCATCGACCTGCACCTGCTCGGCGGCAACATCCGGAGCGACTCGCTCGCCGGCGTCGGGACCTGGACGCACCAGCTCATCGGGATGGTGAGCGTCGACGTCGCGTTCATCAGCATCAACGGCATCACCCCGGAACGCGGCCTGACGACGCACAACATGGCCGAGGCCGCCGTGAAGTCCGCGATGATCAAGTCCGCCCGCCGGAGCATCCTGCTCGCCGACCACACCAAGTTCGGCCGCGAGGAGTTCGGTCGTGTCGCCCCGCTCGCCGCGATCGACACGATCATCACCGACCCCGGCGTGAACGCCGACCTCGTCCGCGAGGTCGAGGCCGCCGGCACCGAGGTCTTCTGGCCGGGCCGCGACTGACCTCGGTCAGGCGCACCGGAACCGCCCACCCCGCGCTCGCTACCATGAGCCAACCACCCATCGACAGGAGTACATCGATGTCCGAAGCCACCCGCACCGTCACCGTCGCCAGCGCGTCGGGGCTGCACGCCCGCCCCGCCTCCCTCTTCGTCCAGACCGTGACCGCGTCCGGCCACCAGGTCACCATCGCGAAGGGCGACAAGTCCGGCAACGCGGGCAGCATCCTCGCGCTCCTCGGCCTCGGCATCGAGAACGGCGACGAGGTCACCCTGACGGTCTCGGGCGACGACGCCGAGACGACCGCGGACAGCCTGGTCGAGTTCCTGAAGACGGACCACGACGCGGCCTGATCGCGCGGGGCGCGTCCCGGACGCGACCACGAGACGGACGGGGGGGGGGGGGGCGGGGGGGGGCCCCCCCGCCCCGCCCCCGGCCGGGGGGGGGGGGGGGGCGGGCGCCGCCCCCCCCCCCCCCCGTCCGTCGTCCGGTCGCCCCTACTGCCCGAGTGGCGGGATCGGGCGCAGCTCGCCCCAGGCGAAGGCACTCTCGGCGATGAAGTCCTGCAGGTCATCGGCGATCTTCAGGAGCATCTCCTGCTCGCCTTCCTGGAGCCACAGCCAGGAATCGCCGTCGTCGCCGGCGATCGACCACGCGAGGACCATGCCCGCGTCGGCGATGTCTGTCTCGACCACGCGGCGGAGTCGTTCGAGCCCGTCGGTGTAGACCCAGAACTCGGCTCCGCGGAACTCGTCCGGACGCAGCATCTGCTCGGCCACGGGTCGGAACGCGGCGAGCACCTCGCCCACGGTCATCACGACGGTCACGGCGCGAGCCTACGACCGGCGCGTCCGTGTCGGCACCCGCCGATAGGGTGTTGTGCATGACACGCCTGCGCCTCGCATCCGTCAACGTGAACGGCATCCGTGCCGCGTTCCGGAAGGGGATGGGCGACTGGCTCGCCACCCGCGACGTCGACGTCCTCGCGCTGCAGGAGGTCCGTGCGTCGAGCGACGACCTCGCCGGGCTCCTCGGCGACGAGTGGGACATCGTGCACGACCCCGCGACCGCGAAGGGCCGCGCGGGCGTCGCGATCGCCTCGCGCCACAGCGCCCACGTGCACCGCGTCGCGCTCGGCGCGGACGACTTCGACTCCGCCGGCCGCTGGCTCGAGGCGGACTACGAGATCGGCGGCACCACGGTGACGGTCGTGTCGACGTACGTCCACTCGGGCGAGGTGGACACCCCGAAGCAGGACGAGAAGTGGAAGTTCCTCGACGCGATGACCGAGCGGCTGCCGGAGCTCCGCGCACACAACCCGCTCGCGGTCGTCGTCGGCGACCTCAACGTCGGGCACGACCAGCGGGACATCAAGAACTGGAAGGGCAACGTCAAGCGCGCCGGCTTCCTGCCCCGTGAGCGTGCCTACTTCTCGCGGTTCTTCGGCGAGCAGGGGGCCGAGGTCGAGGGTGCCGACGGCTCGACCGGTCCGGGCCTCGGGTGGGTCGACGTGGGCCGCGCCCAGGCCGGCGACGTCGAGGGCCCGTACACGTGGTGGTCGTGGCGCGGCCAGGCCTTCGACAACGACACGGGCTGGCGCATCGACTACCAGGTGGCGACCCCGGAGCTCGCCGCGAAGGTCACGCAGTACACGGTCGACCGCGCTGCCGCGTACGACCAGCGATGGTCCGACCACGCCCCCGTGGTCGTCGACTACGAACTCTGACCCGCTCCCCCACACGCTCCAGCACAGGACAGCACCATGACCAAGACGCGCATCTTCTCGGGCATCCAGCCCTCGGCCGGCTCCCTCCACCTCGGCAACTACATCGGCGCGCTCATGCAGTGGCGGACGCTGCTCGACGACCACGACGCGATCTACTGCGTCGTCGACATGCACGCCATCACCTCGCCGCAGGACCCGGCCGAGCTCCGCGCGAACACGCGGGCGACGGCCGCGCAGTACATCGCCTCGGGCATCGACCCGACGAAGGCGACGCTGTTCGTGCAGTCGCACGTGCCGGCGCACGCCGAGCTCGCCTGGGTCCTGAACACCCTGACCGGCTTCGGTGAGGCGAGCCGGATGACCCAGTTCAAGGACAAGTCCGCCCGGCAGGGTGCCGAGGCCGCGTCGGTCGGCCTCTTCACGTACCCGATCCTGATGGCGGCGGACATCCTGCTCTACGACACGAAGGTCGTGCCGGTGGGCGACGACCAGCGACAGCACGTCGAGCTCACGCGTGACCTCGCGGGGCGCTTCAACTCGCGGTTCGGCGACACGTTCGTCGTGCCGGAGGCCCGGATCCTCACCGACACGGCGCGGATCTACGACCTGCAGGACCCGACGAGCAAGATGAGCAAGTCGGCCGCGTCCGACAACGGCCTCATCCGACTGCTCGACGACCCGAAGCGCACCGCGAAGAAGATCCGCTCGGCGGTCACCGACACCGAGCGCGAGATCCGGGCCGACCGGCAGGCGAAGCCCGGTGTCACGAACCTGCTGTCGATCCTGTCGGCGTTCACCGGCACCGCGGTCGCCGACCTCGAGACGTCGTTCCAGGGCAAGGGCTACGGCGACCTGAAGGGCGAGGTCGCCGACGCCGTCGTTGCCGAGCTCGAACCGGTGCGCGCCCGCACGCTCGAGCTGCTCGACGACCCGGCCGAACTCGACCGACTGCTCGCGATCGGGGCGGACCGCGCTGAGTCGATCGCGTCCGAGACCCTCGCGCGGGTCTACGAGCGCATCGGCTTCGTGCCCCGCACCCGGCGCTGACCGTGCGCCCCGTCACGCTGTCGTCCGCCCGGGGGCACCGCGACGTGCCCCCCCGGGCGGACGCCGCGGCGATCACCGAGGCCTGTCAGGACCCGGACATCGTGCGCTGGACCACGATCCCGACGCCGTACACCGCCCGGGACGCCGCCACCTTCGTCGACGCGCTCGTCGGCCCGGGGTGGGCGTCCGACCGCGAGTACACGTGGGCGATCCGCCGGACCGGGTCCACCTGGCTCGAGGGGATCATCGGGTACCGCACCGCCCGACGCGACCTCGGCTTCTGGCTCGCACCCTCGGCACGCGGCGCCGGACTCATGCACGACGCGGTCGGCCTCGTGGTCGACTGGGCCTTCGCCGAGGGCGCCCCGGACGTCTACTGGGAGTGCTACGTCGGCAACACCGCCTCGGCCGCCGTCGCCCGCGCCTCGGGGTTCTCGTACACGGGCACCGGCGACGCGCTCGTGCCCGGACGCCAGGGCGCGCCGACCGCGGCGTGGAAGGGCCTGCGCCGCGCCGACGGGACGCCGGCGTCCGACCTCCCCTGGCCCATCGACCCGGACGGGGGACAGCGTGATGACGCGTCACCGACCGATCGCCGCTAGTCTCGGAACGTGACCGCGACACCCGCTCCGCCGGACCCGTCGGCATCCCCGGCGGCGCACTCCTCGGCGTCCCCGGCCGAGGTGCGTGCCATGCGCCGAGCCCTCGAGCTCGCGGCACTCGGCCCCGCGGTCGGCGACCACGTCCGCGTCGGCGCCGTCATCCTCTCGCCCGCGGGCGACGTCCTCGCCGAGGGGTGGCACAAGGGCGCCGGCACCCCGCACGCCGAGGTGGACGCACTGTCCAGGGTCGACCCGGCACACCTCGTCGGCGCGACCGCCGTTGTGACCCTCGAACCATGCAACCACACCGGTCGCACCGGGCCCTGCGCCGTCGCGCTGCTCGAGGCCGGTATCGGCCGCGTCGTGTACGCCGTCGACGACCCCGGTCCGGCAGCGCGCGGCGGTGCCGACCGCCTCCGTGCCGGCGGCGTCGACGTCCTGTCCGGTGTCCTCGCGGCCGAGGTCGAGGAGTTCCTCGAACGCTGGCTCCTGTCGGTGCGTCTCGGCCGCCCGTGGGTGACCGTCAAGTGGGCGTCGAGCCTCGACGGTCGGGCCGCCGCGGCCGACGGCACGAGCCGCTGGATCACCGGGGCCGCCGCACGCCAGCACGTCCACGAGCAGCGGGCAGCGCACGACGCGATCCTCGTCGGCACCGGCACCGTCCTCGCCGACGACCCGAGCCTGACCGCCCGGGGCGACGCGGGCGAGCTCCTCGCCGACCAGCCGGTCCCGGTCGTGTTCGGCGACCGCCCGGTCCCCCCGGACGCCGCCGTCCGCCGCCACCCGCGGGCACTCGTGACGATGCCCGGCCACGACCTCGCCGCCTCGCTCGGCGCCCTCCGCGCGCACGGAGTCCACTCGGTGTTCGTCGAGGGCGGTCCGACCGTCGCGTCGGCGCTCATCGCGGCGGGCCTCGTCGACGAGTACCTCGTCTACCTCGCGCCCGTGCTGCTCGGCGGCCCGCGTGTCGCCCTCGACGACGTCGGTGTGGGAAGCATCGGCGAGCGTCGCAGGTTGGACGTACTATCGACCACCAGCCTCGGCCCCGACCTGCTGGTCCGAGCCCGACCCCACCGCGCATCCCGCCCGGCGACGGCCGAGCCCGGGATCGCGGGGCCCCAGAACGACCGGAGCACCCCATGACCGATGCACTCACCTCCCCCACCCCCGGGAGCCCGGTCCAGTACGAGGTCTCGACGAACGTGCCCACGACGCACGGGACGTTCGAGATGCGCGCCTACCGCGATCTCGTGACCAGTGCGGAACACGTCGCCATCATCGCCACCGACCCCGCCGGCGCGAAGCCGGTCGACGGCGCGCTCGTGCGCGTGCACTCCGAGTGCCTGACGGGCGAGGCGTTCGGTTCGCTCAAGTGCGAGTGCGGCCCGCAGCTCGACGCCGCGCTCGACACGATCGCCGCCGAGGGTGGCGTCGTGATCTACCTGCGCGGGCAGGAGGGGCGCGGCATCGGACTCATCAACAAGCTCAAGGCCTACCGCCTGCAGGAGGACGGCCTCGACACGCTCGACGCCAACCTCGCGCTCGGCCTCCCCGCCGATTCCCGGGCGTACGGCGGTGCCGCCGGCATCCTCGCCGACCTCGGCATCACGAGTGTCCGGCTCCTGTCGAACAACCCCGAGAAGCGCCGCCAGCTCGAGGAGCACGGGATCACCGTGGAAGGACTCGTGCCGCTCGTGGTGGGCATCTCGGCGCAGAACGCCGGCTACCTCGACACGAAGCGCGACCGCATGGGACACCAGCTCCCCGCGCACCTCGAGGCGGGCAGCCCGCTCGCCTGAGGCGCGTCCGGCCCGCACTCGGGTGCTCCTGGGTGGATTCGCAGGTGCACGACATCTGTCGTACGATGGGGGCTTCCGTCACAAGCGGTCCCACCACCTCGAACCGAACGCACCCGATCGGTGTCCGCGCCACCCTGCGCGAACCGACCGGTGTCCGCCGTCCGGAACACCGCTGCGCTCCTCACGAGCGTCATCCTCGGAGTCCACTCACCCCATGTCCGCCGCACCGGCACCCGCAGCCCCGAAGACCGCAGGCAACCCGCGCTCCCGCGTCGTGATCGCCAGCCTCGTCGGCACGTCCATCGAGTTCTACGACTTCTACGTCTACGCCACCGCCGCGGTCCTCGTCTTCCCGACCCTCTTCTTCCCGAACGAGGACCCGACGGCCTCGCAGCTGTCCTCGTTCGTGACGTTCGCCCTCGCGTTCTTCGCCCGTCCGATCGGCTCGATCATCTTCGGCCACTTCGGTGACCGCGTCGGCCGCAAGGCGACCCTCGTGGCGTCCCTGCTGGTGATGGGCACCGCCACGTTCCTGATCGGCTGCCTGCCGACGTTCGCCTCGATCGGCATCTGGGCGCCGGTCCTGCTCGCCGTGATGCGCTTCGCCCAGGGCGTCGGCCTCGGTGGCGAGTGGTCGGGCGCGGCACTGCTCGCGACCGAGAACGCCCCGAAGGGCAAGCGCGGCGTGTTCGGCTCGATGCCGCAGCTCGGCGCGCCGATCGGCTTCCTGCTCGCGAACGGCCTGTTCATCGCGATCAACGCGGCGATGCCGGCCGGCGCGGACGGCACCCCGAACCCGGAGTTCCAGGCCTGGGGCTGGCGGATCCCGTTCCTGCTCTCCGCCGTCCTCGTCATCGTGGGCCTCTACGTGCGGTTCAAGCTCGTCGAGTCGACGGTGTTCCGGGGCGTCCAGGAGTCCGGTTCGGTCGCGAAGATCCCGCTCGGCCGGGTCTTCCGCACCTCGTGGCGCGCGGTCATCATCGGCACCTTCGGCATGGTCGCGACCTACGTCCTCTTCTACTTCATGACGACGTTCACCCTGTCCTACGGCACCACGGGCGCCGAGGCCGGCCCGCTCGTCCCGAAGATCGGCCTGGGCTACTCCCGCGGCGAGTTCCTCACCCTGCTCATGATCGGCGTGGTGTTCTTCGGCATCTTCACGCCGGTCGCCGGCTTCCTCGCCGACCGGTTCGGCCGTCGCCGCACCCTCATCCCGACGACGATCGGCATCGCGCTGTTCGGCCTGACGTTCCAGCTCTGGTTCGCCGCGTCCACCGGTCCGATCACGGTCGTCACGTTCCTCGTCGTCGGGCTGTCGCTGATGGGCCTGACGTTCGGTCCGATGGGCGCCCTGCTGCCGGAGCTCTTCCCGACGAACGTCCGGTACACCGGCTCGGCGATCGCCTACAACGTCGCGTCGATCCTCGGCGCGTCGCTCGCGCCGACCATCGCCCTGGCACTCTGGCAGCCGGACGGGGACATCTTCCTCGTCGGCCTGTACCTCACGATCGCCGCGGTGGTGACGCTCGTCGCCCTCCTGTTCGTGCGTGAGACGAAGAGCGCGGCACTCGACGCGGCGGACGCCGCGGGCGAACCGGACGCGGCACCGGTGGACGCGCGCGCCTGACGCGACCACCTCCGCAGACGGGAGGCGCGGTGCCAGCTGGCACCGCGCCTCCCGTCCGTCTGTGCTCCGGCCCGGCGGGCGCGGACTCGGAGCGACGATGTCGCTGTCGTACGACGTCGACGGTGTCGCACGTTGCAGACGCGCACTCTCGTGCGCGCTGTGGAACGACATCACCGACGTCGCACGACGTCGGTGATGTCGTTCCGGGTCGGCCCGCCATCGACCCGCGCCACCGACCGGCGCGTCAACCCAGATTGACACGGTCGGCGCGTCAATGTAGGTTGACGTCCGTGGACCGACCGACCATCACGAGCCTCGCCGCCGGCGCCGCCGGGGACGACCCGTTCTCGGCCCTGGCCAGTGTGCGCGAGCTCCGCCGTGAGCTCGACCGGACCGAGGAACTCGCTGCCCGACGAGCCCGGAACGCCGGCGCCTCGTGGCAGGAGATCGCGACGCTGCTCGGCGTCAGCCGACAGGCAGTGCACAAGAAGTACGGCAGAAACTAGGAACACGATGAGCCTCCCCTTCGCGCGACCCAAGAAGTCCGACGGTCCCCGCGCCACCTTCGGCCGCCTGCTGAGCTACCTGTTCGAGAACAAGCCCGCGATGGTCGTGATCATCGTGCTGAGCGTGCTCGGTGCCGGTGCCTCGCTCGCGCAGCCGCTCCTGGTCAACCAGGTCGTCACCGCCGTGCAGCGCGGCAACACGCTCAGCACCCTCGTGTGGCTCCTGGTCGTGCTCGTGGTCGTGTCCGGGCTCCTCAACGGTGTGCAGCACTTCCTGCTCCAGCGCGCGGGCGAGGGCGTCGTCCTCTCCACCCGCCGCAAGCTCATCGCGCGCATCCTCAACCTGCCCATCTCGGAGTTCGACACCCGGCGGACCGGTGACCTCGTCTCGCGGGTCGGCAGCGACACGACCCTGCTGCGCGCCGTGCTCACGCAGGGGCTCATCGAGTCGATCGGCGGGGCGCTGACGTTCCTCGGCGCGATCATCGCGATGGCGATCATCGACCCCCTGCTCCTCGGCATCACGGTGGTCATCGTGCTCGTCGCGATCGTCGTCGTCGGAGGCCTGAGCCGTCGCATCCGGATCGCGTCGAAGCGTGCGCAGGAGAAGGTCGGCGACCTCACTGCGGCGGTCGAGCGCGGCATCGGCGCCGTCCGGACCATCCGTGCCGCCGGCGCCACCGAGCGCGAGGTCGACGAGGTCGACGGCCACGCGACCGAGGCCTACCGTCGCGGCCTCGACATCGCGAAGATGTCCGCGTTCGTCGTCCCGGTCGCGAGCATCGTCATGCAGGTGGCGTTCATCGCCGTCCTCGGCGTCGGCGGCGCACAGGTCGCCGCGGGCACGATCACGATCGCGACCCTGATCACCTTCATCCTGCTGCTGTTCATGATGATCATGCCGCTCGGGCAGGCCATGGGCGCCGCCGTCGCCGTCGCGCAGGCGCTCGGCGCCCTCGGTCGCATCGAGGAGATCCTGCACCTGCCGACCGAGGCGCAGGACGACCAGGCGGTGCGCGTCGCCGCCGCCGTCGAGAGCGACGACGCGATCGCCTTCGAACACGTGTCGTTCCGGTACGCGCGCGCCGCACAGGCGTCGGCCGCCGACGGCGCCGACCCCGCCGTCGGTCCCGGAAGCGCGGATCGCCCCGCCGACGACAGCCCCGTCGACGACGTGGTGCTCCACGACGTGTCCTTCCGGGTGCCGCGCGGGTCGCGCGTCGCGCTCGTCGGGCCGTCCGGCGCCGGCAAGTCGACCACGCTCGCCCTCATCGAGCGGTTCTACGACCCGACCGACGGCGTGATCCGACTCGGCGGCGTCGACGTGCGCGGGCTCGACCGCGCCGAGCTCCGTGCCCAGATCGGGTACGTCGAGCAGGACGCGCCCGTGCTCGCCGGCACGATCCGCGCGAACCTGCTGCTCGGCTCACCGGACGCCACCGAGGACGACTGCGTCCGGGTGCTCGAGGCGGTCAACCTCGGCGAGGTGCTGCACCGCGACCCCCGCGGCCTCGACGCCCAGGTCGGCGAGGACGGCGTGATGCTCTCCGGCGGCGAGCGGCAGCGACTCGCGATCGCCCGGGCGCTCCTCGCCGCTCCCCCGATCCTGCTGCTCGACGAGTCGACCTCGTCGCTCGACGGCGTCAACGAGCAGAAGATGCGCCTCGCGATCGACGCCGTCGCCGAGGACCGCACGCTGCTCGTCATCGCGCACCGGCTGTCGACGGTCGTCGACTCCGACGTGATCGTCGTGCTCGAGCACGGCCGGGTCGTCGGGGTCGGCACCCACTCCGAGCTCGTCGAGTCCACGCCGCTCTACCGCGACCTCGCCAAGCACCAGCTGCTCGTCTGAGTCGGTCCGCGGCGGCCTGGGTCGCGGCCGCGACCGAGGCCGGGGTCGGGGTCGGGGTCGTGCGGCTCAGGCGGCGTGCGGGTCGGTCCCGGTGGTCAGAGGACCGCTCCCCCGGGGTTCGCGAGCCCCTCGTCCATGTCGCTGTGGTCGACGTGCCCGCCGGCCGCCCGGACCTCGTCGAGCGCCCGGGCGCTCCGGTCGTCGTCCACACCGACGACCAGGTCGTCGTACACCGCGACGTCGAACCCGGCAGCACGGGCGTCGAGCGCCGTCGCCCGGACGCAGTGGTCGGTGGCGATGCCGACGACGTCGACGGTGACGACCCGGTGCTCGGCGAGGACCTCGGGCAACCCGACACCGTCCTCGGTGCGCGCCTGGAACGCCGAGTAGTCCGGCGTCCCCTGCCCCTTGAGGACGTGGACGTCGATCACCGTGGTGTCGAGCCGTGGGTGGTACTCGGCCCCCGTCGTCCCGGCGACGCAGTGCACCGGCCAGGTCGTCTCGTAGTCCGGGCCCTCGGGACCGGCGAAGTGCCCGCCGTTGTCGTCGTCGCCGTGGTGCCAGTCACGGGACCCCACGATGAGGTCGTACTTGTCGGCGTGCCGGCCGAGGAAGGCGGTGATGCGCCGCGCGAGGTCGTCCCCGCCGGTCACCCCGAGCGCACCGCCCTCGGTGAAGTCGTTCTGGACGTCGACGACGAGGAGTGCCCTGGACATGTGACCATCCAACACCCGCGGGCTCAGGACCCGGTGAGCCGGCTCCCGCACGAGTACGTCGCCGCGGTCACCGCGTCGAGCGCCGGCAGCGCCGCCGCCCGTGACGACCCGATGGCGTAGAACGCGAAGGTCAGACGGGTGCCGTCGGCGGCGTCGATGTAGCCGCCGAGCGTGTTCGCGCTGTCGATCCAGCCGGTCTTCGCGTGCACCTTGCCGCGGGCGACGGCGTTCGCGCCGGTGAAGCGGCTCGCCAGCGTGCCCGACTGCCCCGACACGGGCAGGGCGTTCGCGAGCGTCCCCAGTCCCTTCGCGCCGGCCGCCACCTGCACCATGAGGTGGGCGACGAAGTTCGGCGACACGGCGTTCGCGGCGCTCTCCCCCGAGCCGTCCTTGATGACGATGCCGGACGGGTCGACGCCGTACGTCCCCAGCGCCGCCTGGTACACGGACGTCAGCGACGCGGCGGACCCGTTCGCGCCGGACTCCTTCGACGAGATCCGCGCGAGCATCTCGGCCAGCGTGTTGTCCGAGTTCGGGATCATCTGACCGATGAGCGTCGACACCGGCTGCGACGAGACCGTGGCGATCGTGTCCGAGCTGGTCGTCGCGCGCTGCACGACCTGCGCGTTCGCGGCACCGGCGACCCCGGCGTTCGCGAGGGCCGTCTTGAACAGCGCCCCGGCACGGCCGATGGGGTCCGTGGAGCGCGGCGAGGTCTGGGCACCGGGGTTCGCCCGGTCCCCGTCCACCATGAGCGCGGTGACCTCGGGCTGGTACCCGATCGTCCGTTCGCTGACGGGCCACGTCGGGTCCCAGGCGTCGGCGGCGCTCCAGTAGGTGCCGTCCGCGACGATCGTCGTGACCGGAGTGCTGCCGAGCTTCGCCTTGACCTGCTGGGCGAGCTGCGCGAGCGTCGGCGCCCCCGGGTAGACCGTGGCACCGCCGGCGGACAGGGTCGCGTCGCCGTGGCCGACGAGGGCGATCGCGCCGCCGGACTCCTTCGTCACGGTGGTCGGGATGCGGTGGTCGCCCCCGAGGACGGCCAGGGCGGTCGCCGTGGTCAGGGTCTTCATGACGCTGCCCGTCTGCGCGGCCTTGTCACCGTTCCGGGAGAACAGCACCTCGCCCGTCTTCGCGTTCATCACGTACCCCTCGAACGCGCCGAGGCCGCTCGCCGAGGCGGCGGTCGTGATGGTGCAGGTCCGGAGTGCGGACGGACCGGCGGCGTCGTCCGGCACCGTCCGGCCGCTCGGCGTCGGTGTCGGGGTGGGTGCGGTCGTCGTCGGCGTGGCGCTGCTCGACGTCGACGGTGTCGCCGTCGCCGCCGTCGTGGTCTCGGGCGTCGGCATGGTCGCCGCCGCCACGGCCACGGCGCCGCCGGAACCGAGCACGAGCACGGTCGCGAGGCCGCCCGCGATCCACGGGACCGGGCGTCGTGCGAACGAGGCGCGGACGGCGGTGCGCGCGGCGCGGAGGCGATCCGCGACGCCGCGCGGTGAGGGCTGCTGCTCGGACATCGCGAACGATCCTACGGAACTGCGGCAGGAGCCTCCAGGCCCTCTTCTCGGACCGCGGCGATCAGCGGGCCCTCGCGCGGGCGCCGTCGGCCCGGTACCGGACGCCGACCTGGCGGCGCGCCTCGTCCATGAGGGCCATGATCGCGATGGTCTCCTCGGGGTCCATCGGGCCGCCTTCGTGGGTGCCGGACTCGACCATGGACTCGAACGCGCGCGCCTCGTGCGCGTAGCCGGCGAGCTCCTCGCGGCCGTCGAACTCCTCGACCACACGGCCGTCGCGGTCGCGGAGCCGCCACGTCGTCGGGGTGAACCACGTCGAGTCGAGGTCGATGCGACCGTCCTCGCCGATGATCGAGGCCGTGTTCGGGCTCGCGAGATCGAGACCGAAGTGGAGCATCGACTGCGTGCCGCCCTCGTGCGTCAGGACGAGGCCCATCTGGGTGTCGACGCCCTGGTCGCTGAGGGTGCCGGCAGCGACGACCGACGTCGGGACACCGAGGACGTCCACGGCGAACGACACCGGGTAGATGCCGAGGTCGAGCAGGGCCCCGCCGCCGAGCTCCGGGTCGTTCAGGCGGTGTGCCGGATCGGACGGCAGCGCCTGGTGGTGGGTGGCCTCGACGAGTCGGACCCGGCCGATCCGCCCCTCGGAGACCAGCTCGCGGATCATCGCCATCTGCGGGAGGAAGCGCGTCCACATCGCCTCCATCACGGCGACGTCGGCGCGCCGCGCGGCGTCGACGACGCGCCTCGCCTCGTCCGCCGTGATCGTGAAGGCCTTCTCGACGAGGACGTGCTTGCCGGCCTCGATGGCGAGCAGGGCGTCCGCCGCGTGCCGCGAGTGCGGGGTCGCGACGTAGACGGCGTCCACCTCGTCGTCCGCGACGAGGTCCTCGTAGGAACCGTGTGCCCGCGGGATCGCGAACTCGGCCGCGAATGCCTCGGCACCCGCGGCCGTCCGACTGCCGACCGCGACGAACTCGATCCCCGCCGCCGTGCAGTCGCCCACGAAGGACCGTGCGATGCCGCCCGTACCGATGACTCCCCAGCGAACCGTCATGCCACCTGTCTACCAGTGCGTCCGGTCGGCACACCGCTGTCCACCTGCAGCACATTGGTATGGACCGCACGGCCGATTGCCAGCTAGCGTGCTGCTGCACCCCCGAACGGGGGTGCAGCGGTCGTGTCCGACGACCGCCCCACCAGCAGAAAGCGATCAGGTCTCCGCCATGCGCCGATCCGTCCTGTCCGCCGTCGCCACGAGCGCGGCGATCGTCCTCACCTCGACCCTCGTCGGCGTCACGCCGGCAGCTGCACACGGCTGGGGGTCGCCCGGACACGGGTGGACACCGCCAGGGCACTCGGCCGACGCCGGGCTGCAGCCGCGGACGCAGTTCACGATGGCGGCCGACGGGTCCTCCGGCAGGGCCCAGGGCGGCGAGGGCATCCCGAACATCGACTCGGTCAAGAAGACCATCGCCACCTACTACGGCGACCCCGGCACCGGGATCGCGAACCGCACGGACTCGCCGTACATCCGCGAGATGCGCTCCATCGTGGACCGCCAGAGCGCCCAGCTGCGGCGCATCCACGACGCGGCGGTCCGACGCGGCGAGAAGCCCGCGATCGTCCTCGACGCCGACGACACGACGCTGTGGACCTACGACATGGAGGTGGCGGACATGCACTTCGTGTTCGACCCGGCCCGTCAGGACGAGTGGGTGCAGGACGAGCGCTTCCCCGCCACGCCGTCGATGGTCGGGTTCGTGAACCGGGCACAGGCGCTCGGCTTCACGATCTTCGGGCTGACCGGTCGGAACGACGACCAGAAGGCCGCCACCGTCCAGAACCTGTCGAAGGTCGGCTACACCGCCTTCACGAACGACCGCTTCTTCACGAAGTGGACCGGGGTCGGCGCGTCCCAGCAGCCGTCGTACATCACCTGCGCCACCGCCAAGTGCACCACCGTCGAGTACAAGGCACTGACCCGGAAGCACATCGAGCAGGACCTCGGCTACGACATCGCCCTGAACATCGGCGACCAGTGGAGCGACCTGCAGGGCGGGTACGCCGACCGCTCCGTGAAGCTGCCGAACCCGACCTACTACCTGCCCTCGGCCGACCTGCCCGGCGTCTCCGAGCCGCGTCTGACGCCCCGCACGCACTTCACGATGGCCGCCGACGGCTCCTCGGGCGCCACCAAGAGCGGTGAGGGCATCCCGAACATCGACTCCGTCAAGAAGACCATCGCGACGTACTACGGCGACCCCGGCACCGGACTCGCGAACCGCACCGACTCCCCCTACATCCGCGAGATGCGCTCCATCGTGGCGAAGCAGGCACCCGTCGTCGCCGCACAGTGCGCCGTCGGCCGGAAGCTCCACCGCAACCCGGCCATCGTGCTCGACGCCGACGACACCACGCTGTGGACCTACGACATGGAGGTCGCCGACATGCACTTCGTGTTCGACCCCGCACTGCAGGACGAGTGGGTGCAGGACGAGCGCTTCCCCGCGACCCCGTCGATGACCTCGCTCGTGTCCGTCGCCCAGCGCTCCGGCTGCACGATCATCGGGCTCACCGGGCGTAACGACGACCAGAAGACCGCCACGATCGAGAACCTGCAGAAGGTCGGATACCCGCAGTTCCAGGCGACGCAACGCGGCACGCAGACGTACTACACGAAGTGGACCGGCGTCGGCGCCTCGCAGCAGCCGTCCTACATCACCTGCGCCGCGGCCAAGTGCACCACCGTTGAGTACAAGTCGCAGACGCGTGCGCACATCGAGTCGCGGTCGGGCGGCCGGTACGACGTCGTGGCGAACTTCGGCGACCAGTACAGCGACCTGCTCGGCGGCTCGGCCGACCGCAGCGTGAAGCTGCCGAACCCGACGTACTACCTGCCGTGACACGCACCCAGTGATGCCGAAAGCCCCGGTCAGACAGTGTCTGACCGGGGCTTCTCGGAGCCGCCTGTCGGAATCGAACCGACGACCTATTCATTACGAGTGAATCGCTCTGCCGACTGAGCTAAGGCGGCGGACGCTCCGTTGCCGGAGCGGCACGGGACACGACTATACAGGTTCAGACGAGCGAACGCGAAACGAGCGCGTCGAGGTCGGCGAAGGACCGTTCGAGCTCGTCGACGAGGTGCGTCTCCGACCCAGCGTCCGACCACTCCCACCACGCGTGACGGAGCGTGGCCAACGCCACGAGGGATGCCAGGCGCGCCCGACGGCGGCGCTCCGGGGGCGTGCCAGCGGCGTCCAGCGCGGCACCGGACGCTTCGCCTGCCGCCGCCGCGAACCGCGCCACGATCGCGCCTTCGATCGCCCCCTGGAACTCCTTCATGGACTCCATCCGCCTGCTGAAGAGCTCGGGAGCTGCCCGCAGCACCTGCTGCCGCTCCTCGATCAGTCCGCGCTCCTCGATGAGTTCGCGGGTCGAGTGCACGAGCAGCGCGCCGAGGTCGGCCAGCAGGTCTCCCGTCGGCCCGCCGGACACGAAGTCCGCCAGGGTTGCGTCGTCCGGCAGCGTCGGATCGTCGCCGAGGAGCGCGCCCTCCTTGTTCGGGAAGTAGTTGAAGAACGTCCGCGGCGAGACGTCGGCGCGGCGCGAGATCTCGTCGACGGTCACCGCGGGGAGGCCGTCCTCGATCGCGATGCGGAGCGCGGCCTGCTGGATCGCGAGTCGGGTGGCGCGGCGCTTCCGCTCGCGCAGACCGGGTTCTGCGTCGGACATGCCGTGATTGTCCCATGCGGGGAGGTGCGGACGGATGGGGAACGTCACAGGGTGCGGTTCGGGACGGACTGGAGGCGCGGTGCGGCTGCACACGTCGGCCTGCCCCTGGTGGGTGGCCGGGTCCCGCAGGTCGGCGGTTCCTGCGGCGGGCGCGGGGACACGGGTGGCGCCGGTCAACGGCTCGACCCGCTGGGGCGGCTCGCGCGGGTCGCGCGGGTCGCGCGGGTCAGGTGCTAGCGTGGGTCAACGGCTCGCGCGGGCGATCGTGACGAGCAGCGCCTCGAGCGCCAGCAACGCCGCCACGTTCGCGGCGATCCGCTGCCGGGCGAGGGCGATCGCGTCGAGCACCTCGAGCGCAGCGGCCGGCGTCACCGACTGCAGTGCGTGGTCGAGGTGTTCCCGCATCGCGAGGTTCACCGGTTCCGCGGGTGCCCCCAGCCCGAGCAGCAGCAGGTCGCGGTACAGCGACGAGACGTCGACGAGGATGCGGTCCAGGCCGTCCCGGAGGCTCCGTGTGGCACGACGCTTCTGGTCCTCTTCCAGCAGCCGCAGCTGCGAGCGGAGGGCCGGCGGGATCGTGCCGCCCGGCTCGATCCCGAGCGACCGGAGTGCGGCGTCGCGTTCCTCGGAGTCGCGCTGCTGCGTGATCGCCTTGGCGTCCTCGTCGGCGACGGCGAGCAGGTCGGCGGCAGCCATCACGGCGTCACCGACCGTCCGGACGCCGAGCACCGTTGTCAGGGTCCGACGCCGGCGGTCGCGGGCGTCCTCGCTCGTGGCGAGACGCTGTGCCATCCCGATGTGGCTCTGCGCCTGGCGCGCGGCGTCCATCGCGAGCGCACGGTCGACACCGGTGCGGGCGACGATGAGGTCGGCGACGGACTCGATGCCCGGCACGCGCAGGCGGACCGAGCGCACGCGTGACCGGATGGTGGGCAGGAGGTCGGCCTCGCTCGGGGCGCAGAGGATCCACACGGTGCGCTCCGGCGGTTCCTCGAGCGCCTTGAGCAGCAGGTTCGAGGTGCGTTCCGTCATGCGGTCGGCGTCCTCGATGATCACCACGCGGTACCGCCCGACCGAGGGCGAGTAGTGCGACGAGGTCACCAGCTGCCGGATCTCGTCGATGGTGATGATGACCCGCTGCGTGGTCAGGACCGAGACGTCGGGATGGGTCTTCGCGGTGATCTGCTGGAGGGTGTGGTCGTCGTCCGGGCCGTTGCCGACGAGGGCGGCGGCGAAGGCGGAAGCCACGTTCGACCGACCGGACCCGGGTGGCCCGGTGATGAGCCACGAGTGCGTCATGCCGCCGGTGCCGTCGGGCGACTCGGCCGCGTTGCGGAGCGACGCGACCGCTTCCTCTTGCCCGGTCAGGCCGTCCCACACGCTCACGGGATCATCCTGCCAGTCGCCACCGTCATCCCTCGACGATCCCGACCAGCGGGGCGACCGCTGTTCGGATCGCACGCTGGACGTCCGCCGCGGGCAGCGCGGCGTCGACGACGAGGAAGCGCTCGGGCTCGGCGGCGGCCATGTCGAGGAAGGCCCGGCGGACCGTCTCGTGGAACGCCTCGGCCTCGGACTCGAGCCGGTCGAAGGTGTCCCCACGCGCCGCAGCGACGCGCGCACGTCCGAGCGAGACGTCGAGGTCGAGCAGGATCGTGCGGTCCGGCGCGAGCCCGCCGGCGGCCCAGTCGGACACCGAGCGGATGTGCTCGGCACCGAGGCCGCGGGCCACGCCCTGGTACGCCACCGACGAGTCGATGTAGCGGTCCTGCAGCACGACGTCGCCACGCGCGATCGCGGGACGCACGAGCGTCTCGACGTGGTGCGCCCGGTCGGCCGCGTAGAGGAGCGCCTCGGCCCGGGGCGCGACGTGACCCCGCTCGTGCAGGACGATCTCGCGGATCCGGGTGCCGAGGTCCGTCCCGCCGGGCTCGCGCGTTCGCACCACGGTCCGACCGTGCTCCTCGAGCCAGTCGGTCAGCAGCTCCGCCTGCGTCGTCTTGCCCGCACCGTCGCCGCCCTCGAGCGTGATGAACCGGCCGGTCACTTCTTCTTGGCCGCCGGCTTCCGCGCCGGCGCCTTCTTCTTGACCGGGCCCTTGGCGCGCTTGTCGGCGATGAGCTGCACGGCACGCGCGTGGTCGACCGCCTCGACGTCCTCGCCGCGCGGGATCGTCGCGTTGGTCTCGCCGTCGGTGACGTAGGGACCGAACCGGCCGTCCTTCATCTTGATCGGCTTGCCGGACACCGGGTCGGCGTCGAACTCCTTGAGCGCAGCACTCGCGGCACGGCGGCCGCCGTACTTCGGCTGTGCGAAGAGCTCGAGCGCGCCGGGCAGGTCGACGTCGAAGATCGCGTCCTCGGAGGGCAGCGTCCGGGTGTCCGTGCCCTTCTTGAGGTAGGGGCCGTAGCGGCCGTTCTGCGCGGTGATGTCGTCGCCGGACTCCGGGTCCTTGCCGACGACCCGGGGCAGGTCGAGCAGCTTGAGCGCGGTCTCGAGGTCGACCGTCTGCGGGTCCATCGACTTGAAGAGCGACGCGGTGCGCTCCTTCGGGGCGGCGGCCTTCTTCGTGGTCTTCTTCGCCGGCGCCTTCTTCGCGGCGGCACCCTTCGCGGTGGTCTTCGCCGCCGGCTCCGCCTCGGCGGCGGCCGGTGCGGCCTGCGCGTCGAGGACCTCGCCGGTCGCGGGGTCGACCGCGGCCTCGGGCTCCGGGGTGCGCTCGGTCACGTACGGACCGAACCGGCCGTCCTTCGCGAGGACCTCCTTGCCGGTCTCGGGGTTGATGCCGACCACGCGGTCGCCGAGCACCGGCGCGTCCACGAGCTCGCGTGCCTTCTCGGCGGTGAGCTCGTCGGGCGCGAGGTCCTCGGGCACGTTGACGCGACGGGGCTTCTCGGGATCGTCGCCCGGCACCTCGATGTAGGGGCCGTACCGACCGATGCGCAGGGTGAGTCCCGGTGCGAGCTCGACCGAGTTGATCTCGCGCGCGTCGATCTCGCCGAGGTTGTCGATGACCGTCCGGAGGCCGCGGTGGTCGCCGCCGCCGAAGTAGAACTCCTTGAGCCAGTCGACGCGGTCGGCGTCGCCGTTCGCGATCCGGTCGAGGTCGGCTTCCATGTCGGCCGTGAACTGGTACTGCACGAGGTCACCGAAGTAGTCCTCGAGCAGCCGGACCACGCTGAACGCGATCCAGTTCGGCACGAGCTGGGTCCCTCGGAGGGACACGTAGCCGCGGTCGATGATCGTCGGGCTGATCGTCGGGAACGTCGACGGACGACCGATGTCGAGGTCCTCGAGGGTCTTGATGAGGCTCGCCTCGGTGTAGCGGGGCGGCGGCGTGGTGTCGTGCCCCTTGGCGAGGACGTCGTCGACGGTGAGGTGCTCGCCTTCCTTGACGTCGGGCAGGGCGACGTCGTTGCCCGAGCGGTCCGACGACTCGTGGCGGTCCTCGTCCTTGCCTTCCTCGTAGGCGTTGAGGAACCCGCGGAAGGTGATGACGGTGCCGGACGCCGTGAACTCGGCGTCGGTGCCGTTCGCCGTCGACGGGATGCCCTCGACCGACTCGGTGGAGGAGATGCCGAGGACGATCGACGCCGTGGAGCCCTTCGCGTCCGCCATCTGCGAGGCGATCGTGCGCTTCCAGATGAGGTCGTAGAGACGCCACTCGACACCGGTCAGGGTGCCCTCGAGCTGGGACGGGGTCCGGAAGGTGTCGCCCGCCGGACGGATCGCCTCGTGCGCTTCCTGCGCGTTCTTGCTCTTGCTCGCGTAGACGCGCGGCTTGTCCGGCACGGTCGCCGCGCCGTAGAGGTCGGCAGCCTGCTTGCGCGCGGCGTCGAGCGCCTGCTTCGACAGGTTGACCGAGTCGGTACGGATGTAGGTGATGTACCCGTTCTCGTACAGCGTCTGCGCGGCACGAGCGGTCTGCCGCGGCGACAGACGGAGCTTGCGCGCCGCCTCCTGCTGCATGGTCGACGTCGTGAACGGCGCGGCAGGTCGGCGGGTGTAGGGCTTCGACTCGACGCTGCGCACGGTGGCGTCACCGGCGCGTTCGATGACGGTCGTGAGCGCGGCGGCGGCGGCTTCGTCGAGGCGGACGGCCTCGCCCTTCAGCTCACCGCGGTCGTCGAAGTCACGACCGGAGGCGACACGGGTCCCCTGGACACGGGCGAGTCGAGCGGTGAAGGCGGCGTCGCCCTCCTTCTCGAAGCGTGCACTGAGGTCCCAGTAGTTGGCGGAGACGAACGCGAGGCGCTCGCGTTCGCGGTCCACGACGAGACGCGTGGCGGCGGACTGCACCCGGCCCGCGGAGAGCCCCGGACCGATCTTGCGCCAGAGCACGGGCGAGACCTCGTAGCCGTAGAGACGGTCGAGGATGCGACGGGTCTCCTGGGCGTCGACGAGGGCGGTGTCGAGCTCACGGGTGGCTTCCTGCGCGCGCTGGATCGCCTCCTTCGTGATCTCGTGGAACACCATGCGCTTGACGGGCACCTTGGGCTTCAGCACCTGGAGCAGGTGCCACGCGATGGCCTCGCCCTCGCGGTCCTCATCAGTTGCGAGGTAGAGCTCGTCGGCTTCCTTGAGGGCACGCTTCAGCTCGGAGACCGTCTTCTTCTTGGCGTCCGAGACGACGTAGTAGGGCTCGAAGCCGTTGTCGACGTCCACCGAGAACTTGCCGAGCGAGCCCTTCTTGAGCTCGGCAGGGAGGTTCTTGGGCTCGACGAGGTCCCGGATGTGTCCGACGGACGCCTGGACCTCGTATCCGTCACCGAGGTATTGCGCGATCGTCTTGGCCTTCGCGGGGCTCTCGACGATGACGAGCTTCTTCGTGCCTGGCACGTGTCTCCTTGATCGATGGTGCGCGTCGGCCCTGGACGACGAGCGCGTCCGGGTCGACCGGGGCACCGATGACCGGGGGCCGACAGGCACACCATACACATAGTGTTCGGGCTGGTCGTCCGCCGGACCGGCGACGGCGACTGCGCCCACGGCGAACGGTCCGCCGCCGACCAGGACGCGGACGCGGGCGGCGGCAGCGGCGGTCACGCAGGTGTCGAGCGTCGCCTCGTTCCGCGCTGCGACGCGTGCTGCGACCCCGCACGGTTCGCCGGGGACGAGCCCGACGACGGCCGCCGCGGCCGCGAGCGCCGAGG